>JANWXV010000013.1 GCA_025057405.1 Candidatus Bipolaricaulota bacterium
TAAGAAGCTAAAGGCAGTACGATCTCACCAAAGAAGACATTCTGGCTGCCTTGGATTACGCCGTCAAAACACTGGCTCAGGAAGAGATCAGAGTAGTGGCTTAGAGAATGCTTGCATTGATCGTTGATGAGAATCTACCGCGCGACTTGCGGATTCGAAGGATGAAGAGAAGATAATCTCTATTAGCGGGATTTACTGGCACAGGGGCCTTTAATTGATTGACAGAACCGTGAATATGCGGTACAATCAGCAGCCGATCTGATCTCTATGTTTAGCACGCTGACCGAGAAACTGAATGCTATTTTGACGCAGTTGCGCCGGCGCGGGGCCCTCACCGAAAAAGATTTAGACGAGGGCCTGCGCCAAGTCCGGCTCGCTTTGTTAGAAGCCGACGTGAACTACAAAGTCGTCAAGAAATTTACAGACGACGTCAAACAGAAGGCCCTCGGCGCGAAGATTTTAGAGAGCCTCACGCCGGGGCAGCAGATCGTCAAGATCGTCCGAGATGAATTAGCGCAGATTCTGGGGGGCACCCGTGCCGATCTTCAATGGACTCATTGGCCCGCGGTGATTCTGCTCGTTGGTCTTCAAGGCTCCGGCAAGACGACGATGTCCGGCAAGCTCGCCAAGTATCTCACCGAAAAACTTCAGAAGAGGGTCTTATTAGCAGCGACGGACTTGCAGCGCCCCGCGGCGATTGAGCAGCTCAAACAGTTGGGGGCAAAACTCGGCTACCCCGTTTACGCTGAAGGGCGCACGCCCATTGAGGTCGCCGAAGGCGCGCTCCGAGAGGCGCGTAAAAACTCGTTCGATGTGTTGGTGATTGACACGGCGGGGCGGCTCCAGATCAACGAGGAGCTGATGACCGAGCTTGAAGAGATGAAGCAGAAGCTTCAGCCCACGGAGATTCTCTTAGTGGCCGATGCTATGACCGGCCAAGAGGCCGTGAATATCGCGCAGACGTTCGATCAGCGATTAAAGCTCACGGGGATCATTCTGACCAAACTCGACGGGGACGCGCGCGGCGGTGCAGCCCTCTCGATGGTCACGGTCACCGGGCGGCCCATTAAGTTTATCGGTGTGGGCGAGAAGCTCGAAGATGTAGAGGTCTTTCACCCCGATAGAATGGCCGAGCGCATCTTGGGGATGGGAGATATTCTCTCGCTCATCGAAGAGGCCGAAGCGCGTGTAGATGCGAAGAAGGCCGAAGAGTTCGTCAAGAAGATTCAGAAAGAGAGTTTTACGCTCGAAGACTTTCGCGAGCAGATTCAGCAGTTGCGCCGCATGGGGCCGATCACAAAGCTCTTAGAGAAGATCCCCGGGATGCAGAAAGTCGAAGTAGATGAGCGCGCGCTGGTGCGCGTCGAGGCGATTATTAACTCGATGACCCGCGAAGAGCGCCGCCGGCCCGAGATCTTAGATGGGAAGCGCAAGCGGCGCATCGCGCTGGGCAGCGGCACGCAAGTCAGCGATGTCAATAAGCTTTTGAAGCGCTTTGAAGAGGCCAAAAAGATGATGAAGCAGTTCAAGGGCAAGCGATTGCCGCAGATGCCGTTTGGACGTTGAGCAATCTATAAATTCAGAAGGAAGGAGACGTTATGGCCGTGAAGATCAGACTGAAGCGCACTGGCAAGCGCGGACAACCGTCCTACAGAGTGATCGTGATGGACGAGCGCAGCCCGCGGGACGGGCGCGTCGTCGCCGATCTGGGTTGGTACAGCCCCATTCACGGGCAGTACGAGATTGATACGGCTCGTGCCCTGGAGTGGCTGGGCAAGGGTGCCCAACTGACCGAGACGGCTCGCCATCTGCTCTCGCGCAAGGGCGTCCTCGCCGAGTTCCATAAGATTCAGAGCCGCCAGAGCAAGACGTGAGTCCCATCTTTCAGGCGCTGCAATTTCTGATCGTGCGTTTGGTAGATCGTCCCGATCAGATTCGCATCGAGCGCGTCGAGACCCCCAAGGCCGATCTCTTCACGCTCAGCGTCCCCAAAGAAGAGATGGGGAGATTAGTAGGGCGCAACGGGCGCACCGCCGAAGCGATTCGTGATCTCTTGGGAGCCATCGGTGCGCTGAGCCAAAAAGAAGTCATCTTGGATGTGATCGAGGCGCGCGCGCCGCGCTCCGAAGAGCCGCGCGAGCGCCGGCGGCGCGGTCGGGGACGCTCCCAACGTCCGCGCTCGCGCTCTCGACATTAGCAGCCCATGCGCATTGATATTATCACGATCTTTCCCCAGATGCTGGAAGGCTTTTTCGGTCTGGGGGTGATCGGCCAAGCGCGTCAAGACGGGATCGTGCAGATTTTCGTGCACGACCTGCGGGCGTTCACCACCGATAAGCACCAACAAGTGGATGACCGTCCCTACGGGGGCGGGCCGGGGATGGTCCTCAAGCCCGAGCCGTTCTTTCGCGCCGTGAGACATATCAAGAGCCAACTGACGGTTGAGCCAAGGGTGATCTTGCTCTCGGCCCAAGGGAAGCTCTTCACCCAGAAGCTCGCTAGGGAGCTGGCTCAAGCCCCCGCGCTGATCTTGCTCTGTGGGCGCTACGAGGGCGTGGACGAAAGAGTGCTGCACCTCTGCACCGACGAGATTTCGATTGGGGACTACGTGCTCAGCGGGGGAGAAGTTGCTGCGGCTGTAGTGGCCGAGGCGGTGGCCCGGTTGGTGCCAGGGGTCGTAGGCCGACAAGAGTCGTTAGAGCAAGACTCGTTCTATCACGAGGGGCTGTTGGGGCCGCCTCAATATACGCGCCCGCCGGAGTTTGAAGGCTTGAAAGTCCCCGACGTGCTCTTGACGGGGGATCATCAGCGGATTGAGGAGTTTCGGCGGCGCGCGGCGTTGGAGAAGACGCTCAAGAACAGACCGGACTTGCTCAAAAGATGAAGGCAGCGAGCTATGGGCAATCTCTATATCGGGCTGCTGCACTACCCCTGTCGCGACCGACACGACAAGATCATCACGACGATGCTCACCCCTATTGATATTACAGATATTGCGCGCAGCGCCTGCACCTTTGGGGTCACGCGCTTTGACTTGATCACGCCGCTGGAGAGCCAGCAGCAGGTCGCGCGTAAGTTATTAGACTATTGGATGACCGCGCGCGTGGATTTGGCGTTTCGTCGGCCGGCCTTGCAGACCGTGCGCATAGTTGATAGACTAGAAGCCAGCTTAGCCGGCGTCTTGCACGAAGAGGGCCTCGCCCCGGTGGTGATCGGCACCGACGCGCGCGAGCTGGCGCTGCCGCGCATCAGCTATCGGCGATTGCGCCAGATGCTCGCATCAGAGTCCACCCCTGTCTATCTGTTGTTCGGAACCGGGTGGGGAGTCGCCCTTGAGGTTCTCGAGCGCGTGGACTATCTGTTACCGCCGGTCTGGGGCCCAACGGAATATAATCACTTATCGGTGCGCGCGGCTGTGGCGATTATCTTAGACCGGCTGCGCGGACGAAGGGAGGACGGATGAAAGAGATTCGCGAGCTGGAGCAACAGTTCTTCAAGAGCGACTTGCCGGATTTTCGCGCTGGCGATACGATCCGTGTGCATGAGCGGGTCTTCGAGGGCGGCGATGGCAAGGAGCGCATTCAGGTCTTTGAGGGGATCGTGACCGAGAGACGGGGCAGCGGCGCTTCGGCGACGTTCACGGTGCGCAAGATCTCCTCGGGGATTGGTGTAGATAAAGTCTTTCCGGTGCACTCGCCGCGGATTGCCAAGATCGAGCTAGTAGAGCGTGGGCGTGCGCGCCGCGCCAAGCTGCACTATCTGCGCCGCCAGGCGATCAAAGCGGCCAACCCCTAGCGAATGCCTGAAGAACTCAAGCCGACTGAGCCATTCGACTCTCTCGCTACCCCCTCTCCCTTGCAGGGAGAGGGGCAGGGTGAGGGGATAGAAGCGCACCCCAAGCCTTGGCTGGCGCGCGCTCTGCAGC
The DNA here is from genome assembly GCA_025057405.1 of Candidatus Bipolaricaulota bacterium. Taxonomy (GTDB): domain Bacteria; phylum Bipolaricaulota; class Bipolaricaulia; order RBG-16-55-9; family DRXL01; genus SKYB132. The sequence continues at coordinate 3,926 of JANWXV010000013.1, forward strand.
GTGTGGGGATCCACACTTCCCCATTTGCGGATTGGGTGCTCGACTGGGTGCAAGTCATCGCGATTGCGGGGGTCTTAGCGCTCCTGACGATGAACTTCGTCGTCGTGCGGATGCGCGTCCCCACCGGCTCGATGGAGCCGTCTATTGTCGCGGGCAGCTCGTTCTTTGTGGACAAGATCAGCTTTTACTTTCGCAAGCCTCAACCGGGCGATATTATCGTCTTTTGGCATAACGAGGGCACCGACGAAGCCCCGCGCTGGGTGCGCTACGTCAAGCGGCTGATCGCTACAGGGGGCCAAACAGTCCAGATCAAAGACTGCTATGTCTATGTCAACGGCGTCCCCATGACCGACGATGCGTTCAATCATCCGGGGCATCCCCATCCCGAAAGACAGTGCTATTACAATTCCGGGAAGATGAACGACCCCAATGAGATTTTGGTCGTTCCGCCGGGGCATTATTTTGTCTTGGGGGACAACAGCCGCAACAGTTTGGATGGGCGTTTTTGGGAGTTCCCGTTTGTCTGTGAAGACAAATTTATTGGGGAGCCGTTCTTGAAAGTCTGGCCGCCCGATCAGATCGGCTTTATGAACGGGTACTTTGGAAATGCTCGTTAGAAGCTCCGTTCAGCGCTGCCCTCCTTGATTTGCCAAAAGCTCTTTTGTAAACTATATTTGCCCTTATGGCTACCACGCAAGTTCGTTTTCACACGGCGTTTGAGCAAAAGATTTATAACTTCTTAGAGAAATTCGCCCAAGCAGACCAGATCGCGCTCTCCGGCGGCGCCGACTTCTTTCTCTTCGGACAACAGATCGACGCAGCTTTTGATTACGAGAACTATCGCGTCGTGATCGAGTGCAAAGAGAAGGACGCCCCCGTGATCTCGCTGTTAGAGCCAATCAACAAACTCTCATCGGTCATCGCCGAGGCGCGACGGGCAGAACCGCACAAGACGTACTTGGGTGTCATTGTCGTCAATTTCGATTGGGCAGAGATCAAGCCCGAAGACGTGCAGAAAGCCAACTCCCAAGGACTGAAGATCTGGACGGCCGAGCGCGTACGCTTCTACGATAAGCTCATAGACGCGCTCAACCCCGAATTGGCGCTGCTCTCGCTCTTCAAAGACGAGTTCGGCGTCACCCGTGATACGGGCAGAGTGATCTCCGTGCCCGCCATCAAGACGACGCGCTTCGGCAAAGATCTGCTGACGTTCGAGTTAGAAGCCTCCAAGCTCATGCCCTTAGCGTATGTCTTTCGGCTCACCGACCCCCATACCGAAGCCTACCAGCGCATGATAGATAAAGATCGTCTCATGGAGATCGCCGCCGAGCTTTCGAAAGAGAAGCTCGAGGTCAACTTCCCTAATAATATTATTGTGAGCTTTGAAGAGGGCGTGCGCTGGGAGCCCACGGACGGCAACGTCGGCACGCTGCACATCCCCGAACGCTACGGCATCGCGTGGGTGATAGACGGCCAACACAGGCTCTACAGCTTCTGCAAGCTACAGAACAAAGAGATCGCCGAGAACTTCAAGCTCGTCGTCACCGCCTTTCAGAATCTCACCAAAGCTGAGCAAGCAACTGTCTTCCGTACTGTTAACAACAAACAGAAGAAGATCAACGCCAACTTAGTAGATTTTTTGCTGAGCAAAGAAGTCGCTACGGATGACCCGCGCTCGATTGCCGCTCGCGTGATCATTCGCTTTCATGAAGAAAAATTCTTCGACTATGATATAGATTGCGGGTTCAACGGCGGCTTGCTCAAGCTCTCGAGCTTGTGTAGCGGGTTGGTGCGGCACAGCTTGATCGGGCGCTCTAAGGGCTTGCTGCAAAAGACCCCCAAAGACGAGTCCACCCCCTATCACGTTCTCAAGCAATATCTCTCAGCGGTCAAAGAGACGTTCCCCACAAATTGGAAGAAAGAGAATTCGTTCGTGCAGAGCAACGCCGGGCTGAATATCTTCTTTGCGCTCTTGAAAAAGATCGTGCGCCATATGGGCATTCCCAAAGAGCGCTTGGACGAGCTGCGCCACAGAGATTTTGAGAGATATCTAGAACCGTTGAAGCTGACAAAATTCACCGACGAGCTGAAGAAGTTCGCTGCTACAGAGTCGGGGCGCGCGGCGATTGTCAAGATGCTCTCTGGGAAGATCGAACAGAAGTTCAGGGGCTTCGCAGAGCTGTGATGGACGAGCACGTGCTGCTTCAGCAAGCATCAGAGCTGTTTACGCTTCAAGGGCGGCTCATCGAACTCCCCGCTCGCGGGCGAGCCGTCTTCGTCGGCGACACGCACGGAGACTATGAAGCGTCTCAAACGGTCATCGAGCGCTACTTAGATTCTGAAACCGTGCTCGTCTTTGTGGGCGACTACGTAGATCGCGGCCCACACTCTTTAGAGAATATTCTCTTTCTGCTGGAGCAGAAGCTGAAGCACCCTGAAAATATCTTCTTATTGCAGGGGAATCACGAGGGCTGGAAGTATGCAGAATTCTCCCCAGCAGACTTTTGGCAAAGTCTCTCGGAAGAGCGCCGCGCGCGCTTCGCCGAGACGCTCGCGCAGCTGCCCTTGGCGGCTTCTACTCCCAACGGCGTGCTGGCCACGCACGCCGCCCTCCCCGATGTGCAGAGCCTCACTGAGATCGATCGGATTGAGTTTGGGGACGAGAACTGGCGCGCGCTTACGTGGGGCGACTGGCAAGAAGTACCGGGGTACTATCTGGGCGACCGAGGCAGCCGCCCCCAGTACGGTGAAGCCTATTTTCGCGAGATCATGAGAAGATTAGAGAAAAGAGTGCTGATTCGCGGACACCAGCCCCACGCACCGCGCTATCTCTTTGGCGCACGGTGCGTGACGATCTTCACGTCATCGGCCTATCCCCTGCCGCGCACCGTCGCTCTCTTGGCTCTGGATCAGCCCATAGCAAAAGCCGATCAGCTCTCGATGGAACTCTTATAGGGGCTATCGCGCATGCAAGATGTCATTCTGCAAACGGTGAATCTGCGCAAATCTTTTGGTGGGTTACGCGCCCTCGACAACGTGACGCTCACGGTGCGGCGCGGCGAGATTCACGCAGTGGTTGGCCCCAACGGCGCGGGCAAGAGCACCCTGCTCAACGTGCTCTCCGGCGCGCTCTCGCCCGATGACGGTGCGATTCTCTTTGAAGAGAAGCCCATCGCAGGGCTGAGGCCCCATCAGATTGCGCGCTTGGGCTTAGTGCGAACGTTTCAGATCTCTAATCTTTTTGAGAATTTGACTGTAGAAGAAGCGCTGCGTGCCGCCCTCGCTTGCGGGCGGCTCCGCTCGACGAACTTAGATAGACTGCGCGAGCTGCTGGAGCGCTTCGGCTTGAGGGAGCAAGCCCGTCGTCGGGCCAAAGAACTCTCACACGGCGACCGGCGACTCGTTGATCTAGCGCTGGCCATCGCTCAAGAGCCGAAGCTCTGCTTGCTCGATGAGCCGACCGCCGGGCTTAGCCCCCCGGAGACCGCGAGAATCGTCCAACTCTTGCTCGATCTCAAGGCAAAGAAACAGACGCTGCTGATCGTTGAGCACGACATGAGCGTTGTGCGCGCCCTGGCCGAGAGCGTCACGCTCCTGCACCAAGGGCAAGTGCAGTTCGCGGGAACTGTTGCAGAGATCGCATCAAGCGCACGCTTTCAAAGCATTTACGGATAATATGCTCGCCCTGAAGAACGTTTTTGCAGGCTACGGCAACGATCGCGTCTTGCAAGGGGTCTCGCTCGCGGTTCGCCCTGGCGAGGTCGTTGGGCTGTTGGGGCGCAACGGCATGGGCAAGACGACGACGCTCAAGAGCGTCTTGCGCTTAAACGATCTTTATGCTGGCTCGATCACCCTTGACGGGCAAGAGATCTCTGGGCTTGCCCCGTTTCAGATCGCCCGTCTGGGGGTAGCTTACGCTCCCCAAGAGGCGAAAGTCTTCGCCGATCTCAGCGTGCGCGAGAATCTTCTCTTGGTCGGGCGCGAAACGACGAGCGATAGGGGCGAATTTCAGATGATCTTCGCAAAATTAGAGGAGCGCCTGGCGCAGAGGGCGGGGACGCTCAGCGGTGGTGAGCAACAGATGCTCGCGCTCGCGCGGGTGCTCTTGGCCCATCCCCGATACGCTCTCTTGGACGAACCGATGGAGGGTCTCATGGAAAGGCTGTGGCCTGAAGTAGAAGCCGTGATCGCGAAGCTGAAGTCTCAGGGTACGGGGGTCTTGCTGGCTGAGCAGAGTCCGCAACGCGCACTACGGCTGTGCGACAGAGTTCTTGTCTTGATCAAGGGACGAATCGTAGCTGAGCATCACGCGAGCGCGGTCTCTCTGACAGAGCTTCAGAGCGTTCTGATGCTTTAGGGGCACTTGAGCTTGGCGCGGACTTGGCTGTCGGGCAGCGTGATCAAGAACTCGGCGAAGAAGATCTGCGCGAGCGGGAAGAGCGCCAGGGTGATAAGCTCGCGCGCGCTGGGCATCGCTCCGACCGTCCAGAGATAGAACTGCACTTTGACGGCGTCGAAATCCGGCTCGGCTTTGATTCTGTAGGTGTACCATTCTGCGTAGAGTTTTGTCTTCGGTGTCAGATATTTATTGATGAGCATCTTGGTTGCGGCTTCGCGCAGTTGAGCCGTCGCGCCGAAGAGCGCCAGCTCTTCTAATTCTTTGACGGTCTTGGTGCGCAGGTCTATGCCCCCCACGACAGGAGGCTCAGGGTTGATCAGATCCCAGCAGGCGCGGATTCCCTTGCCTTGGCGGGCCTCTTCGACCGCTTGGCGCAACTCTCTAAAGCCGCGCTCTTTTTCGATTTTCTGAATGATGGGATTGAGGTCTTCTAGAGTTCTCCCGATGAAGAGATAGGCCGCGACGAGCGCGCGGGCGTTGGCCAAGCGAAACTCGGGGATCCCGTCGTAGAGGTCTTGGATCAAGCGCTCGAGGGGCTTGCGATCCGCCAGCGCGGTCAGTCCGATCGCCATGCTCAGCAGCAACGCGATCACCAGAGAGAGTCGCACCGATCTCATAAGAACCTCCTTAATTATTACAGAAATTCTATCAAAAAAGAGCGTGGCTTGACAAGTGAGCTTCGGGTGCATACAATAAACAGCGCCGATGCGGGTGTAGCTCAGCGGTAGAGCGTCTGCTTGCCATGCAGAAGGTCGCGGGTTCAAATCCCGTCACCCGCTCCCAGACTTCGTCTGGACTGTACACCTTCGCCCGCCTGCAGCGGGCGAAGATAAAATCAAGCGAAGCTTGCCGGGGTGGCGGAATCGGCAGACGCTACGGACTTAAAATCCGTTGGAGGCCAACCCTCCGTGCGGGTTCGAGTCCCGCCCTCGGCACCCACTCTCTGCCCGAAGAGCTAGCACAGCCTAAGATGCTAGGCCTTCCCCGCTGCCCCAGCTCGTGCCCTACGTCCCAAGCCGTTGAGCCTCCGGGAGGGACTTCCGAGAGAGCCAGCAATCAAGTCTGCCAGATGGATTCCCAACGCCGCAGCGATCTTCTCCAGCGTCCTCGTGTGCGCATAGAGCTTGCCGTTCTCGATCCGACTGAGGGTGATGCGCCCGATCTTGGCTCTTCTTGCCAACTCCTCTTGAGACAGCCCTGCCCGCTCACGATAGGCGCGCACTCGTGCGCCTAAGGCTTTCCGCGACAGGCGCTCCTTGTCACGCTCAGAGTGGGCAAACTCAGCGTCGCAGTGATGCCGAATGAAATCCCAAGGGACCTCTTCGGTCTCCCCGTCAGTATTGTCTATCAAGATCACAGAGGGATCAGAGAGCCGGACTGTGCTCAAATCCAGGGTAACAGGTCTCCCGGCCCGCTCGATCTCGCGAGCGGAGACAACTGCCACTGCCCCATCAGCGAACCAGATGCGCAAGAGCCGGCGAGCACGGTCCACCTCGACGCGCACCATGAGCTTATGAGCTTGAGGCAAGAGCACCGTCTGCACCACCGTAGTCACGCTCTCCTCTCGTGATATTCGTCCCATGCGTCTCGAATCCCCTTGACGTGCTTGTAGAACGCTTTCAGGATCGCTCTCTTCTTGCTCGGTGGTGGCTCATCAAGAAAAGACCCGTCGTTCAGATTGATCCGCACCTCTTGGCCGTCGGCACAGAGCACGTGCACATGTGCCGGAGGATGGTCCCGCGTTCGCACGACGAACCGGAACTCCCCCTCTTGGGCCACCGTGGGCATGGCTTATTGTATCACGGGTGATACGGGAAAGCAAATCAATATACGTACGGGTTCGAGTCCCGCCCTCGGCACCCCTAGACTTCCCCACGAATGATCTCTTTGATGCGCATCAGCGATGCCCGACTGCTGCGCTCCATCTCGTCCAAGGCCATCGAGATTCTCTTAATATTCTCATCAATCTGCGGGATCAAGACGCGCTCCAGCGCGTTCACCCTGCGCCGCGTCGTCTCGATCTCTTCAGCTAATAGCTCTAAAGATTTCTCGATCTCTGCGAGCTTGATCATCTCCGGCAAGACTTCTTGGAAGAGCGTCAACGCCGTGTCCAACTCGGCCGAGGTCGCTGCAAACCCGTAAGCGTAAATATCCCGACGGTCTGAATAATCAAAGCGCGGCACCCAGACGCTCATCACCGATTCGGTGCGCAATTGGAGCGCCCCGTTGCTGCTCGCCCCGGTCATGAGCGCCTCTTCCATGAACTCTTTGGACATCTCCGCACGGGCGAGCAAGAAGCTGCGAAACCCACGAGCCAACTTCTCTTCGACGCGCTCGCGCAAGCCCCGCGTCTCCTCGACCAACTGTAAAAACCGGTGCATCAGCTCGTCGCGCTTCTGTTTTAATAATTTGTGTCCGCGCTTGGCCATCGCCAAACGCTTCTTTTGCTTTAAAAGCTCCATCCGGGTCGCGTTGACCCGCTGCGCTACGGCCATAGGTGCTCACTCCCTCATACGACGACGGGGTCTTCGGCTCGCTTGGGCAGATACTTCTCGATGAACTCATCGCGGACGCGCTTGAGTTCCCCGCGCGGCAGCATACTCAGCAGCTCCCAGCCGATCGTCAGCGTCTGAATGATCGTGCGATCTTCGTACTCCCCTTGCTGGATAAAGCGTCGCTCGAACTCATCGGAGAACTTCCAGTAGAGCCTATCGCTCTTGCTCAGAGCGGCCTCGCCCAAGATGGCCGCCATCTCGCGCTCGTCTTTCCCACGAGCGTAAGCCGCGTAGAGCTGATTGAGCACACCGGCGTGGTCTTCT
>JANWXV010000140.1 GCA_025057405.1 Candidatus Bipolaricaulota bacterium
AAGCCCGACGCGATCATCGCGTCCACGCGCGCGTTGATGCGCTCATATAAGACGCGCCTGTCGAGCGTCAGCCCGATCTTCGTAAAGTTATAGGGAAATGGGACTTTGGACTCCCTCTGCCAGCGCGAGATGGGCAGCCCCGTCAGCTCGTAGACTTCAAGCGCCCGCACCGTGCGCACCCTGTCGTTGGGATGGATACGCCGTGCGGCTTCGGGGTCTATCTCTTCAAGACGTTGGCGCAACTGCTCTTGGGGTTGGGACTCCAAGCGCTGCCGGAGCTGAGGATCGGCCTTGGGTCCTGCAAAGAAAGCCCCCGTTAAGACAGAGATATAGAGCGTGCTCCCGCCTACGACGATGGGCAGCCTGCCCCGCTGGAGAATCCCTTCGATCGCTCGCAGAGCGTCGCGCCGAAACTCCATCACGTCGTAGCGCTCGGTGGGATCTTTGATATCTATCAGATGATGACGGACTCGCTGACGCAGCTCTAAGGGGGGCTTGGCCGTTCCGATAGTTAAGTCTTTGTAGATCGCACGAGCATCGGCGGAGATGATCTCGCCGTCCAATCGCTCGGCGAGCGCGACGGCCAACACAGATTTGCCCACCGCGGTCGGCCCCAAGATCAGCGGGAGAGCGCTCTTACTCTTCACTCATCAAGAGTTGTCGGAACTTTTGCAGCTCCTCTTTGCGGTTGGGGTGTTTGAGCTTCTCGAGCGCTTTGATCTCGATCTGGCGGACGCGCTCGCGCGTGATATTAAAAACTTTGGCGACGTCCTTGAGCGTGCGCGGGTGCCCGTCTTCTAGGCCGTAGCGCAGCTTTAAGATCTCTCGCTCGCGCTCGTTGAGCTGATTGAGCGCGTGCTCCAGCTCCTCGGTCATGAACATCTTATAGGTCTCTTTCGTAGGAGAGGGCGCGTTCTTGTCTTCGATGAAGTCTCCCAACGAATCTTCTTCGTCTTCGCCGATGGGGCGCTCCAGAGACGTCGTATATTGCGAAAGATTCTCGACTTGCTTGATCTGCTTTTCGCTCAGCCCCAGCTCTTGGGAGAGCACTTGCAGATCGGGAGAAGCGCCGTGTTCGTGTAAGTGCTCTTTCTTGATGCGCTGCAGCTCGCGCACGGATTCCATCATGTGGACGGGGACGCGGATCGTGCGCGACTGATCGGCAATCGCGCGCGTGATCGCTTGGCGAATCCACCACGTCGCATAGGTGCTGAACTTAAAGCCCTTGGCGTGATCGAACTTTTCCACGGCGCGCATCAGGCCGAGGTTGCCCTCTTGAATGAGATCCAAGAACGACAGCCCGCGCCCCATATATTTTTTGGCGATAGAGACGACCAAGCGCAGATTGGCAGTGATCAATGCATCGCGGGCGGTCTTCTCCCCCAACGAGACGCGATGGGCCAACTCGATCTCTTGCTCGCGGGTCAACAGCGAGACCTTGCCGATCTCTTGCAGATAGAGCTTGACAGGATCGTATGCTTCTTCTAGAGGCTCGGCGTCCTCCTCCAGCTCTTCGTCGAGTTCCTCCTCAAGCTGTTCCTCAAGTTCTTCATCGGAGAGTTCGGGGATCGCGTAGATTGTCTCGTCGTCCGGTATCCCGTTGGTGATGATGTCTCGGTTGAGACTCACGGCGTCCTCCTTCCCCCTTGGAGGAGTCTTCGTCGTGCTTGGACGAGTTGCCAGTGCTCCGCTTCGAGCACCGCTACTCGTTCGTGGTCGCCCGCGCGCTGGGCTGTGCGCAGTTGCGCGCACAGGCGCGCGATCCGTTCCTCGATCCGTCTCTGTCGCAGTCGCAAGGGCGTTTCCGTCCGCGCGCGCGGGCGGTCGCCCTCCCTCCACGGCGGCTGATGCAAGACCAGCCGTCGCACCATCGCTTGATCCTCGGCTGAGAGCCGCTTCAGCAACGCTTCCAGCGTCCACTCCTCCCCCAGCTCCCAGAGCGCTCGCGCGATCTCCGGGTAGCGGGTGAAGTCCTCTACCGAGACGATCTCTTGCAGTTCAGAGATCTTCAAATCTCCTTGCAGCACCAAGTAGAGCACGTGCTCTTCGTGCTCCCACGCCGGCTCGGCCGTCGCGGGCGCGCCTATTATACCGGCTCGCTTGACGGCTTTCACGGCCCGCGCGACCTCTTCCTCGGGCAAATGGAGCACCCGCGCTACTTCACGGGTGATCTCGTAGCGCAGCGCGGCGCTGGCGAGCGTGGGCAGAAATTCACTCAGATTCTGCAAAATGCGCTCTTTGCCCGTTACGGTCTTGGGGTCGTGTTCCTCCCAGAGCGTGGACAGATAGAACTCATAAAACGGAAGAGAACGATCTAAGAGTTGGACAAACTTCTCGGCCCCGTGTGCTCTCAAGAACCCATCAGGGTCGGAGCCATCAGGGAGTATGGCAACCGAGACTTCTACTCCCGCGTTGCGCAGGTTGGCCATACCACGCAGAGTAGCCGCACGCCCGGCAGCGTCGCGATCATAAGCTAAGATCACTCTCGACGCAAAGCGCTTGAGCAATTGAGCCTGAGCGCTCGTGAGCGCCGTGCCCATGCCCGCGACGACGTTCTTGATCCCAAGCTGATGTGCGCTGATCACGTCGGTATAGCCCTC
>JANWXV010000141.1 GCA_025057405.1 Candidatus Bipolaricaulota bacterium
CTGAGGGGTCGCCCCGACGCGCTGGGTAGGCGATGTCGGCGATCTCAGTTGAGGAAACTGCTCTTCGAGCTTGTGCAGCTCGCGCAAGAGTTGATCGTACTCAGCGTCGGAGATCGTCGGCTGGTTTAAGACAAAGTAATTATAATTGTGCTGCTCGATCTCTTGGCGGAGCTGCTCCACGCGCCGACGCGCTTCTGCTAACGTCATTCTCTGCTCTTATTTTTTCTTAAGATACTCTTCGAGACGGTCGAGAAACTTGGCCAGCTTGGTGAAGACGATCAACGCGCCTACAGCGACCAAGAGCGCCGAGACAGCAATCACCAGCCACGCAAAGCTCGTGACCCCCTCGGCCTGCCCGTAAGCCGTGAACGCGAACGCTCCCCAGATCAGCCACGCTACGCTTATCGCTCGCACGATCTCCCCCCTGTATGCTGGTGATTTATTATGGCAGAGAGCGAGGGGGGACGTCAATGGCGCGCACCCTGAGACTGCTCGTGCTTCTCATACGCTTCGATGATCTTCTTCACCAACGGGTGGCGCACGACGTCGCGCTTATCTAGAAATATAAACGCGATCCCTTCGATGTCCTTGAGAATGCGCTGGACTTCTTTCAGCCCCGACTTGCCCTTCTGCAAATCTACTTGGGTGACATCGCCGGTGATGACGGCTTTGGAATTGAAGCCTAAGCGCGTGAGAAACATCTTCATCTGGGTCGGTGTGGTGTTTTGGGCTTCGTCGAGAATGACAAAAGAGTTATTCAGAGTGCGACCGCGCATGTACGCGAGAGGCGCGATCTCGATCTTGCCGTTCTCAGTCAGGCGCTTGACTTCTTCGGGGGGGAGCATATCGAAGATCGCATCATAGAGTGGGCGCAGATAGGGACTGACTTTCTCTTCTATGTCCCCGGGGAGGAAGCCCAACTCTTCGCCGGCTTCGACAGCAGGGCGCGTCAGAATGAGCCGGTGGCACAGCCCTTTCTTGAGATACTCAATCGCAACCGCTACGGCAAGATAGGTCTTGCCCGTCCCCGAAGGCCCAATCCCAAAGACAATGTCGTTCTCACGGATCGCTTGGACGTAATGAGACTGTCCCGCGGTCTTGGGGCGAATCTGATCGCCCCAATAAGTTGTCTGAATCGTCTCGGTGAGCACGCCTTTGAGATCGTTCGTCTCTTTGGCTTGCTGCGCCAGATAGCGCACTTCTTCTAGCGTGGGCACGTGACCGCTGTGAGCGATCTCCAGAAGCTTATCGAGAAGCCGCTCTACCTGCTCGACCTCTTCGGGAGGCCCCTCCATGCGCACGGTGTCGCCCCGATGGGTGAGACGCACATTGAAAAATTCCCGCATCACTTGGAGATTGCGGTCGAATTGTCCCAAGACAGCGGTGGCCTCGTCGTTGCTCTTGAAGGAGATCTCTTGATAGATAGTGCTCTTTCTCTCTGTCAACGGATACCCTCCGTTTGTATGTTACTGAGTAACTGTTGGCTTGTCAACTGTTTGATTGCGTATGGGGTTTGATCTAAAGCGCTCACTTTAAATACTCCAGCACCTTCTCCAGCTCCACCTGCCAGGTCGTCCACTGCTTATAGGGCCTGAAGCCCAACTCGTAGTTGATCTTGAGCATGGGGGCGTTAGAGTTAGCATTGCCAGTGCGCACGCGCTTGACTTGCGGACGGTCGCGCAGCACTTTCTCCAGCATCGCGGCCTTCAGCCACTTCCCCAAGCCATGCCCACGATATTGGGGAAAAACCCCGGTGTCCCCTTGGTAGAGCGTCTCCGGCTCAAAGGCGCTCCAGAAGACCTCGGTGTACCCCGCGAGATCGCCGGTCTTCTTCGCACGCACGTAGATCGTCCAGCGCTCGGTCTTCTGCTCAGCTAAAGACGCCTCGATCTGACGCAGTTGCTCCCTTGTCCACTTGATATCTTCTATTTCTAAGTTGTCTCTCGGCTCGGTGTTCATCACCTCGCGCAGCCTCACAACGGCATCGAGTTCTTCTTCGGGATACGGCCCTTCCCAAAGCCCGAGCACGAACTCTGCTTTTGGTGCGCGCTCCTGCCATTCTTGTAGAAGCTCTCTCTTGAGAGCGCTAAGATCGAGCTGGTTCGTCCGGGAGATGATCCCCACACGCGCCCCAAGGCGCCTCATGAACGCCTCTCCCGCGGGGATCGCCGAGTCAGTCGAAGTCATGAGCAGCCGGCGCCTCTCTTGCTGAGCAATGTCAGCAATCAGTTTGAGTAAGCGTTTGGCCCAGCCCCGGCGACGCCACTCGGGCAAGACGGCTATATCGAACCACAGCAGATGCTGGTTATCCTCAGTGTGCCAGAAGCTTGCCAGCCCGTAAGCGATAATGCTTTCGTCGTGCCAGACGACCCAGCGCCGTCTCACCACAAAGGGCGGGGTCGCGCGCAGATTCCGAATCGTCTCTTCGAGTTCGGTGGGCGGGTCCTCGGGCCACATCTCGGCCTGGATGCGGTTGACAAATATATGATACGCGATAAAATCCGAGTGACGTGCAGTCTGCGGATCGAAGAGCTTGACCTCAACTTCTGTCATAAGCAATTGACTCTAACAGAACTGAGCGCGGCTTGTC
>JANWXV010000142.1 GCA_025057405.1 Candidatus Bipolaricaulota bacterium
TGAACGAACCGTCCGGGCGCTGCGCGTGCGCGAGTTGAAGACCGACAAAGAGAAGTACAAGCCGGGGGAGACCGTCAAATATTCTGTCGTTCTCAAGCCCTATCGCGGCGAAGAGCAGACGATCGAAGGCCGTCTCAAGCTCCCGGGGAGTCTGGATCGCAGCAGCCTGACGCTCTTGGCGTTTGGGGGGCCGCGCCGCAGCGAGCGCGACAACCAAGAGGCTCCAGAGTTTGATTCGCTCGATGCGCTCGTTGAGGCGTTACAGAACATCCCCGGCAACAACGAGCTGACGGTGGAGGTCAGTGGCCTCGCTGACGAAGAGACTCCGGAAGAACACGAAGATACGGGCGAAGCATTACGCAAGATTGAGAGTCTGGGCGAGGTCGTCGTCTACGGCGAGAAGACCCGCGAGATCAAGATTGATCTTGAAAAGCCTGAAGAGCCAAAACCCGAAGAACCCAAACCCGAACCCGAGCCCAAGAAGAAGCCGTGCAAGTATCTCTTTTACTGTCCGTAATGAACAGATAGTTAATGCCCTACAAGACAGAAGTTGAGGCCGCGTAACTCCAACGGCTTGGAGTTATCAGGCGCGTGCACGACCATCCGCCCGCGCTCAAAATACGGCAGCACTTTCTGATAGCGCACGGGGGCACCGGCTTTCTCAGCCATCTCTCGTTCCATCCCCAGGAGAATGCGCGTGCTCAATTGCGAGAGCACCGCTTCGTTCACGTCTTGGGGGTTCTGCGTGATCAGCACGAGCGCCAGACGGTGCTTGCGCCCTTGCTTGGCAGCTTTGATGAATTTTTCGACGATGATGCGATCTTGCTCGGTCTGATCTTTGGTGAAGTAGCGATGGGCTTCATCTACTACTAAGACGATGGGGAACTTCTCGATGCGCCTGCCCCAGTCGGTCGGGGCGCTCTTGAGTTTGGCATCGGCGACCATCGAAAGGATCGCTAAGACGACGATGCGCTCGGCGTCGGGACTTAAGTGCTTCGTAGCGAAGACGCTCACGACGTCTTCGGCGAAGATGTCGTTATAGAGTTGGGTGATGGGGTTGGCTCCTTGGTCGAAGATTCTCTTGAAATGAGCGCGGTCTATACGGCGCTGAAGCGCTTGGAACGTGGCCGGGTGGATCTTCCCGGTCTCTTTGTACTTCTCTAACGTTTTGGGATCGTCCACAAAGCGACGGAACTCTTCGTAGGTGCCGTCTTCGCACTGCGCGAAGAAGTCGCTCACCAGCTGCACCAGCGAGAGATACTGATTCTCGTCCAACTCGCCGCCGGCAATCAGATAGGGGAAGTCTCTCACGAGCGTGAACGGGATCGTAAAGTTCGTATATTTGGGGCATCCGGAGTAGCGTGCTTCGCCTTCAACAGCGGCATAGACCGTGAGCTGATCTTTCACGCCGCCGAATTTGATCCCGTGCCCAAAGAGCATTTCACGATCTTCTTTGGCGATATGGGGGTCTTCGCGCATCTTCCAGTACTCGTTCTCCGGGTCAATGATGACTAAGCATGGCTTGCGTTGCTCGCCGCCGCGGCGCTCCATGGGATAGACCGAGCCGACGATCTGTCTCAAGAAATTCTTGGCGACGTGGGTCTTGCCGCGCCCGCTCATCCCTGCGATGAGCGCGTGCGTAAAGATGATGGGATCGCCGGTCTTCTTCTCGTCGTTGATGAGATAGTACGGGACGTACTGTTTTTGGCGGGTCTGGATCTCTTCGCCGTTGACAGCGACGAACCCTAAGAAAAGACCCTCATCGGGGATGTCCAGCCCGATCTTGACTTCGTCTTCGCCGGTCACTTTGCGCACGATCGTATTGGGCTTGGGAATATAGCGCACTTCGAGGGCTTGGCGCTCCGGGCCGATCATCGAGATGGGGTTGAGCACGGCTGTCTCGATATAGTCGTCTTCCCCAAGACGCTCCGCGCTCACCAAGACGTGCACCTCGCTCATGTCATCGAGCGCGTCGCGCTTGCGGTAGCAGAGCTGCTCGACGCTGGCGAAGATCTTGTAGTCTTTGTAGCCCAGTGGGATGACGAGATAATCGCCCAGGGCGATCTCGTTGCGCTTCTCTTCGGGCAGATAGACTTCGATATGGGTGTTCTTATCGTCGGTGGCGATAGACAGCTCTTCGGAGATGCAGATGCGCCCGATTTCGTCTTCTGCGAGGGGGCGCATCAACCCCGGTTCGGCTTGGGCGATATTCGTCTGGCTGTGGATACGCAGCTTTCGTTCCAATTCGGCTTGGTCGGCCATCTCTACCCCCCTTTCTCGGCTCTATTAGAGCGAGAAACGCCGGCACTGTCAAGGCTCTCTGTCTCCGGCTGAGCAGCCAACTGATTGGTCACGGTAAGACTTGAAAGCCCGCGATCTGGAAATCTCGATCGAACGTGAAGGCTTTCGTGATCTTCTCCGCGGTCATCACCGCGAAGGAAGTGCAGTCAGTGAAGCTGAAGTCTTGGTCATCATATTCTTTGAAGAACGTCCAAGCCGCTCGCTCCAAGGACTCGTCTATATAGAGGCGCCGCAATACATGACTCTCTAACAGTGCCTTCCCTAGCTCGGTGGCCCGTTT
>JANWXV010000143.1 GCA_025057405.1 Candidatus Bipolaricaulota bacterium
TCCGGCGCGCCTTCGCTTTCAGCTCCAATACTGAAAGACTGGGCGTGTCGTCTATGAGAATCTTGCTGGTTTGGAGCTTGCTGGCTGCATGGATGATCCTGCGCCAAGACTCTGAATCGGTCTGGAGATACCCACCGCGCAAACGATGCAAGTTGATGCGCGCCTCGGCACAGAGCAATCTCTCTAAGAGCTGCTCCTTGGTCATCTCCAGCGAGAAGATCCCCACGGAGTAGCCGTAGCGCAGCGCCATGTGCCGCGCGACCGAGAGCGCCAAGCTCGTCTTGCCCACGCTGGGACGCGCCGCGATGATAATCAGATCCGAGCGCTGCAATCCCGACGTCATCTCGTCGAATTTGCGATAGCCCGTGGGCAGCCCCGTGACGGCGTGTCGAGATGGATCTTGCTGCAACCTCTCTAAATGAGCAAGGTGCTCGTGCAAGAAGTCTTTGATCAGATAATAATTCTGTTTGATGTGAAAGCGCGAGACTTCAAAGACCTTCTCTTCGGCGTTGTCGAGCAGCTCTTCTAAATCTGTCTCTTCACGGAAGCCCAGCTCGGCGATCTCGTGGCCCGCTTGAATGAGCGACCGCAGCGTCGCTTTTTTCTTGATAATTTCAGCGTAATAGGGCACGCTGGCCGTGGTCGTCACCTTGGCTACAAGCTCATTCAGATAAGCCCGCCCGCCAACGTCGTCTAGTTTTTTAAGCTCTTCTAAGCGATTGCCGACAGCGATGGGATCGGCGGGCGCGCCAGCGTCAAAAAGCTCTAAGATCGTCCTGTAGATAGTCTGATGGGCTTTCCAATAAAAATCGTCGGGCTGGAGCGCTTCTAAAAGCTGCGGGACGACGTGGTCGGTCTCCAGCATCGCCGCGCCCAATAAGACTTGCTCGGCTTCGCGGTTCTTGGGCAAGGGACGCGCAAATTCAGATGAGACAGGCTCAGGCACGCTCAGATCACCCCCAGAGATTATAACGCTTTTATCGGGGAGAAGACAATCGCGTGCAATCTCAGACCAGTTCGACCATACTTGCAGATCGCCTTGGGTTTTGCTAAATTATTGGAGTATTATCCCATGTTGGTCATACGCTTAAATAGTTAAGCTCCAAAGGAGGAGGCCATGTGGAACTCTTAACGATTAAAGAGCTGTTGGAGACCGGGGTGCACTTTGGGCACCGCGTGCGCAAATGGAACCCCAAGATGCGCGAGTATATCTTCACCGAGCGCAAGGGGATCCATATCATAGACTTAGAGAAGACGATTCGTCTGTTTGAAGAGGCGTATCTGTTTATTCAGAGCACGGTGGCCGCAGGCGAAGAGGTGCTCTTTGTCGGCACCAAGCGCCAAGTCCAAGAGACCATCGCCGAAGAGGCCAAGCGCTGTGGGGCGCATTACGTGAACCGCCGCTGGCTCGGCGGCACGCTCACCAATTACGGGGTCATTCAGAAGCGCATCCAGCGCATGAAGGACCTAGAAGAGCAAGAGCGTCTGGGTGTCTTCGACACGATGCCCCCCAAGGAGGCCCAACACTGGCGGCGCGAACTGATGAAGCTTCAGCGCAATCTGGAGGGCATTAGAAATATGGAACGCTTGCCGGGCGCGCTCTACGTCGTGGACACGATCGTCGAGATCAATGCGATCCGCGAGGCGCGTCTCTTGGGGATCCCCGTTGTCGCTATTGTGGACACCAACTGCGATCCCGACGTGGTGGACTATCCCATCCCCGGCAACGATGACGCGATCAAGGCGACCAAGCTCATCACGGCGCGCATGGCCGATGCCGTCCTAGAAGGGCGCGAGGGACGCTCGGCCGACAAGGCCGCGGCTACAACACCGGCGGCCCCACCGACATCCCCAGAGACTTCCGTAGAAGCGCCTTCGGCAGCCGTCTCTCAGGAGGCTCCATCATCATGAACGAACTGGTGAAAAAACTGCGTGAAGAGACGGGCATCGGAATCTTAGATTGCAAAAAAGCTCTCGAGCAAGCCAACGGCGATCTAGAAAAAGCCAAGAAAATCTTACGTGAGCAGGGCAAAGAGATCTTCGCGGCGCGAACGTCGGAAGCCAACCAAGGGCGCGTCGAAGCGTATATCCATCACAACGGGCGCGTGGGGGTCTTGCTGGAGATGAACTGCCAGACCGACTTTGCTGCTAACAGCGAAGCGTTTCGCGAGGTTCTCAAAGACTTGACGATGCACATCGCGGCGGCCTATCCTCCACCGCTCTATATCAAGCCCAGCGACGTCCCCGCCGCTGTGATCGAACAAGAGAGAGACGTCTATCGCAAGCAGGCCCAAGCCGAGGGCAAGCCCCCTCCAGTGATCGAGAAGATCGTCGAGGGCAAGCTTCAGAGTTTTTATAAGCAAGTCTGCTTGATGCAGCAGCCGTTTATCAAAGACCCCAGCGGCAAGCTCACCGTCGAAGACGTCGTCAGCGAGCTGTCGCGCAAGACCGGCGAGACGATTGTGATCAAGCGATTTGCGCGGTTTGAAGTGGGGAAGTGAAGTGCCAAGTGCAAGGCCCTCACCCCCGCCCCCTCTCCCGTAGGTGACCTACGGGAGAGGGGTGGCCGCAGGCC
>JANWXV010000144.1 GCA_025057405.1 Candidatus Bipolaricaulota bacterium
CCCCACGTTGCCAAAGCCCTGCACGGCCACCCGCGCACCCTCGAGTTTCATGTTCATCTGCTTGAGCGTCTCTTGCAGCACGAAGTAGCCGCCTCTCCCCGTAGCAGCATCGCGCCCCTCGGAACCCCCAAGCACCTTGGGCTTGCCCGTCACCAGGCCGGGCATGAACATGCTGTTATGGTGCATACTGATCGTGTCTACGATCCAGGCCATCTCGCGCTCGCCGGTGAAGACATCGGGAGCGGGGATGTCTATATCCGGCCCGATGATCGGCGCGATCTCGGCGGCATAACGCCGCGTGATGCGTTCGAGCTCGCTCACCGACAGCTCGAGGGGATTGCACTTGACGCCCCCCTTGGCTCCCCCAAAGGGCAACTGCGCGACGGCGCACTTCCATGTCATCAGAATCGCCAAGGCTTCAACTTCTTCGAGCGAGACGTCGGGATGGTAACGAATTCCGCCCTTGGTCGGCCCCAAGACGGGGTGGTGCTGCACCCGATAGCCCTCAAAGTGCTGGACGCTGCCGTCGTCCATCGTCACCGGGAAGACGACGATCAGCTTGCGTTTGGGATAGCGCAAGAGCGTGCGCAACGGCGCTTCGAGCTTCAGGCGCTCAGCGGCCACGTCGAAGAAGTGCTGGGCTGTCTCCAGCATACTCATCTCGGATTGGCGTTTGAGTTCGGACATCTAAGTCTTCTCCTCCTCCTCTTCGGTCTCTAAGTTCTTCTGAATCTCTTTGAGTTTGGCCTCCACGCGGGCGTAGAGGGAGCCTTCGGGGAATCTCCCATCGGGACCGCGCTGGCCCGGCTCCATCCCCGTCAGCAATTCTAACCCCTCTTCGATCGTCTTCACCACGTAGACGTGAAATTGCCCTTTCTTCACGGCCTCTACGAGCTCCGGGCGCAGCATCAAGTGATGCGCGTTCTGCTCCGGGATGAGGACCCCTTGGTCGCCCGTGAGCCCGTTGATCTTGCAGACCTTAAAGAAGCCGTCTATCTTCTCGTTGACGCCGCCAATCGGTTGAATCTCACCCTTCTGATTGACCGAGCCAGTCACCGCGAGATTCTGTCTTAACGGCACTCCCGAAAGCGCCGAGAGCAGCGCATACAGCTCGGTGCTGGAGGCCGAGTCTCCATCTACTTTAGAGTAGCTCTGCTCAAACGTCAAGCTCGCTGTCAAGCTGAGCGGCTTGTCTTGCGCGAATTTATCGCCCAGCCAGCCCTTCAAAATTAAGACCCCTTTGGTGTGCAGCTTTCCCGAAAGCGCAGCTTCGCGCTCTAAATCCATCACGCCGTCTTTGCCCGTGAAGACATTGGCCGTAATACGCGTGGGACGCCCAAAGGCGACCTCCCCCAACTGCAAAATGGAAAGCCCGTTCACACAGCCGACGCGCGTCCCGTGTGTGTCTATAAAAATATCCCCGCGGATGATCAGCTCGCGGATCTTCTCTTCAATCAAGCTGTCGCGATAGTGCTTCTCTTCGATGGCTTTTTCGACGTGCTCGGCCCTGACCAGACGCGCCCCCTCGCGCTCCGCCCAGTACGACGCCTCCCGAATGATCGCCATCAGATGAGAGAACCGCGCCGAGAGCTTCTCTTGGTCTCCGGCCAGTTCAGCGGCGTATTCGATCAGGCGCGCCAGCGCGCCCTTGTGAAAGTGCTTTAATCCGGGGCGTTCTTTCACGCGCGCAGCGACAAACGGCGCAAATAATTTAATATACTCGGGCTTCCAGTCCATCTCGTCGTCGAAGTCGGCTCGCACGTTAAAGAGCTTCTCGAAGTCTTCATCCATCGCTTGGAGCGCGTAATAGATCTCCGGGCTGCCGATGAGGATCACTTTGACGTCGAGGGGGATGGGTTCGGGCTTGAGGCCCTCCGTAGTCGCCAGCCCGAGCATATTAGCCGGATCGTCAATCTGAATCTGACGGCATCGAATAGCGATCTTGAGCGCCTCCCAACTGATCCCGTACTTGAGCAGATTTTCGACGCTCAAGACTAAATAGCCGCCGTTGGCGCGATGGAGCGAGCCAGCTTTGATCATGGAGAAGTCCGCGGTCATCACGCCAAACTGCACCCGGCGCTCGATCTTGCCAAAGAGATTCGTGTACGTCGCGTTCTCTTCCACGACGACGGGCGCCCCTTTGGTCTTGCTGTGATCTACCAAGACGTTGGCGGTGTAGCGCTTGAAGAGATCGATCATGCCGGTGGGGAGGGGAACGCCTTGGCCCTCGGCGTTCTGCTGGGGCGGCTCGGTAAACTCTTGAATATGCTGGAGGATATCGGCTTCGACGTCGTTGAGAAACTGCACGACGCGCGGGTGCTCGCTGTAGCGCGCTTGCAGCGCGTCTATGACGGGACGGACGGTGTATTCGGCGATCTCTTCTTCTAATTCGCGAATAGCTTTCAGGCGCTGCTCTTCGATCTGTTGCTCTTGTTGCAGGGCTTCTTGGATGATCTGTTGCAGCTCCTGTTGGGCTTGGGCGATGCGATTGCGCTCCTTCTCTGGGAGCTGGGCGAACAGTTCTTGGGTGAGGGGTTTGCCGTCTTTGTGAGGGATGGTTTT
>JANWXV010000145.1 GCA_025057405.1 Candidatus Bipolaricaulota bacterium
CGGAGCCAAGACGCGCAGCGCGGGATCGAGCGCCTGAATCGATATATCAAAGCGCACCTGATCGTTGCCCTTGCCGGTGCAACCGTGCGCGACGGCGTCCGCGTTGATCTTGTGGGCGTATTCGACGGCGAGCTTGGCGATCAGGGGTCGAGCAACGGCGGTGCTCAACGGGTACTGGTCTTGGTAGAGGCCGTTGGCCTTGATTAATGGAGCAATATAGTTCTGGGCGAACTCCTCGCGGGCGTCCACGATAAACGCTTCTTGGACGCCGAGCTTGTGGGCCTTGGCGCGCGCGGCCTCGAGGCCGCCTTGGCCCATATCTACCGTTAGCGTGGCGACGTCGGCCGAGTAGTGCTCTTGGAGCCACTTGATCAAGCACGACGTGTCGAGTCCGCCGGAGTAGAGCAAGAGAATCTTGCGGATCTTCGTAGGCCCTGTGCTCTTGGGGGGACTCATCGTGGGTGCTGTGTGCATTTGGGGTCACCTTCCTTCAGAGTGAAAATAAAAGTCTTTGGCGAACCGATAGAGCGCCTGAGGCT
This sequence comes from Candidatus Bipolaricaulota bacterium, assembly GCA_025057405.1. Classification (GTDB taxonomy): domain Bacteria; phylum Bipolaricaulota; class Bipolaricaulia; order RBG-16-55-9; family DRXL01; genus SKYB132. The sequence goes on from JANWXV010000145.1 coordinate 540, forward strand.
GAGTGAGAGCGAAGATTTCCCTGCAGGCGTTCAGGAGCGACGCCGACGCGGGAGCGGGAAACGAAGGAGGGGACGGGCAGTTATGAAGAGAGAAGAGAACGGCTGGCTCGTCTGAGAGCAATCTAGCGTGTCTAAGCTATCTTGGGCCATCTCAACCTCCTTGGTGGCGACAAAGGCCCTCTCTGAAAAGTTAGTTGGGATTATAGCGCTGAAGTACGGATTTGTCAAGCGGTTGTTTTCCCTCTGCTTGATAGGAGGCTCTTCGATCAGTAGAATTTCGTTATGGCGCGCGAAGCGGTTCTGCGAGGGGAGCTTCAAGACGAAGATCAAGCGATAGCGTCGTTGCGCCCGCATAGACTCTCAGAATTCATCGGGCAAGAGCAGCTCAAAGAGCAGCTACGGCTCTATATGGAAGCGGCTCGCGCCCGCGGCGACGTCTTGGATCACATCCTCTTGCATGGTCCTCCGGGCCTGGGGAAGACCACGCTGGCGCTGATCATCGCGGCCGAGATGGGCGTCAATATTAAGATCAGTTCTGGCCCGGCGATCGAGCGCCCCGGCGACTTGGCAGCGATCGTGACCAATCTCGGCCCCGGCGACGTGCTCTTCTTAGATGAGATTCACCGCCTGAGAAGAAACGTCGAAGAGCTGCTCTACCCCGCGATGGAGGATTTCAAGCTCGATCTGGTGATCGGCGAAGGCCCACACGCGCAGTCCATCAGACTCGACCTGCCCAAGTTCACCTTGATCGGCGCGACGACGCGCACCGGGCTGCTCACCAATCCCCTGCGAGATAGATTTGAAGTCGTCTTTCATCTGGATTTTTATGACGACTCGGAACTCACCGAGATCGTGCGGCGCGGGGCGCAGATTCTGGGGGTGAAGATCACCGACGAGGGCGCGCACGAGATCGCGCGGCGCGCACGGGGCACGCCCAGAGTCGCGAATAGACTCTTGAAGCGCGTGCGCGACTTTGCCCAAGTGAAGAAGAAGCCCGTCATTGATCGCGAGATCGCCCGCGAAGCGCTCACAATGCTACAGATAGACGAAGAGGGCCTCGACGAATTAGACCGAAAGATTCTCAAAACGATCATCGAGAAGTTCAGCGGCGGCCCGGTGGGGCTGGAGACGCTCTCGGCTGCCCTAAGCGAAGAGAAAGACACTCTGTCGGAAGTTTACGAGCCGTATCTTTTAAAGAGGGGCTTCCTTCAAAGAACACCGCAAGGGCGTGTAGCTACTGAACGCGCGTACCGGCACCTCAAAGTCGAGTACCCCAAAGCGCGTGAGACACCGTTGCTGTGAGGTCTTTCTATGATGCGCTTAACGGAGAAGCACTGCATTCCGTGTCGAGGCGGCGTCCCGCCGATGACCGTCGAGCAGGCCCAAGAGTATCTCAGAGAGATCGCGGGCTGGGAGCTGATGGACGGAAAGAAGATCGTCAAAGAGTTCAAATTTAAGAAGTACTTAGAGAGTCTAGAGTTTGCTCAACGAGTCGGGGAGCTGGCCGAGCGCGAGGGGCATCATCCGTATATTCATATCTTTTATAAAAAAGTACGGATCGAAATCTGGACCCATAAGATCGACGGGCTGACCGAGAGCGATTTTATCTTGGCGGCGAAGATTGATGACTTAGGGAGCGGCCCTCACCCCCAGCCCCTCTCCCGTAGTGACCTACGGGAGAGGGGTGCCGTCAGGCGGGGTGAGGGTCTGACAGAGTGGCCCGGCGTCTATGCCCGCTATCGAGAGCATCTGCCCTCTATTGCTGATGAGAATATCATCACGCTGCTGGAGGGCGGCACGCCCCTGGTGCGCGCGCAGAATCTTGAACGCCGGTTTGGCTTATCGTGCGCGCTCTATCTCAAGTGCGAGGGCGCCAATCCCACGGGGTCGTTCAAAGATCGTGGCATGACTGTGGCGATCTC
>JANWXV010000146.1 GCA_025057405.1 Candidatus Bipolaricaulota bacterium
CGCACGGGCCGGGCACCACGTCGTTGCCCTCGTAATCTAAAACAGAGCCACCGTGCGTCTGGAGAGCGTTGATCGCTTTGGCGCTATCTATGACGCTGCCACCCCCTATAGCAATCAGCACATCACGCCCTTGAGCAAGAGACAAAGCGTTCTCGATGCACTGCACTGTCGGGTTCGGCAGAATCCCGTCGTAAACGGCATACTCTAGCCCTTCAAGCTGCGCCGTGAGCGCATCGAGCAAGCCGGCTTTGCGTACCCCTCTATCGGTGACAACGAGCACCGATTTCCAACCGCAAGTATCCAGCTCCAAGCGCAGATTGCTCAGCGCCCCAACGCCGAAGAGAATTCGCGTAGGCAGCTCAAAGCTAAAATCGCGCATAGCGTGCTCTCCCAAGCACGTTGATTCTAACACCCAAGAACTCGGTTGGCCACTCCGCTCGCTGGTCAACACCAGCCGCACTCGCTAAAATAAAAAGACTCCGAAGAGACTCAGAAAGGAGGTCCCGATGCCCGATCGAATTCCCATGACCCCAGAGGGGTATCAACAGCTAAAAGCGGAGCTAGAGCGCTTGACCGCCGAGCGCCCCAAGATCGCCGAGATGATCGCCCGCGCCCGCGCCTACGGCGATCTCTCAGAGAACGCTGAGTATCACTCGGCGAAAGAAAAGCAAGCGCTCGTAGAGGCCCGCATCCGCGATCTGGAATATAAGCTGACGCACGCATTCATCGTCACCAACGACGCAACAGCCCTGCAGAGCGCGACGCTGGGCTGCTGGATCACGCTGCAAGATACCCAGACGGGGGCTTCGTTTAAGTACAAACTCGTCGGGCCGGCCGAAGCCGACCCCGAACACGATATGATCTCGGCGGCCTCGCCGGTGGGCAAAGCGCTGCTGGGGTGCACGGTGGGCCAGATCGTCGAAGTCCAGACCCCCAGCGGCCCACGAAGATATAAAATCTTGCACTTAGAATAAGAGTATCAAAGAGAATTAAGAAGTGGAAATTCTCGCGCTGGCCTTCGCTCCGGGAGTCTTCTGGCTCTGGTATCTCTATCGCAAAGACCGATGGGAACCAGAGCCACGCCATCTCGTTCTCCGGTCGTTTCTGTGGGGATTAGCTATAGCGCTGCCAGCAGCTTTGTTAGAGCTGGCGTTTGTTTGGTCTGAGTTCTTGCTGATCGTGATTGCCGCACCGGTGATCGAAGAGTATCTGAAATATTGGGTCGTGCGGCGCACGGTCTATCCCCGTGAGGAGTTCAGCGAGCCGATGGACGGCATTATCTACGCGGGCGCGGCCGCGTTGGGGTTCGCGTCTATTGAGAACGTCGGCTATCTCTTCTCGGCGCGAGAAGCCGAGATTTTGGGGCCGGTCTTCTGGGGGCGCGCGATCTTCTCGGTGCCGGGGCACGTTTTGTTTTCGACGATTTGGGGAGCAGCTCTCGGACGGGCCAAGTTCGTCGAGCACCCGGCCAATCAGAGCGCGTTGATCCGCGCCGGGCTGCTGACGTCTATGGCAGCGCACGGTCTCTTTAATCTGCTCGCGCTGTTACAAATCATCGGAGCCGTTGGTCTGTTGGTCTTCTCTTTCTTAGCGTGGAAGTTCTTTCATCGTCGGATCGAAGAGGCGCTTGCCGAATCTTCGCGCCTACAGCGCTTGGGACGGCTGTGGGGCCAGCGCGACGAGGAGTAAGTCTAAATCAGAAATTCTACGGCCTTGGTCGCAACGCTGATGGCGTTCTGTTCACCCGCGCGCAGGTCTTCTGGGCGAATCTCTGTGTCGCCGTGACGGTCTACGACCCCGCTCACGCAGCCCCCGCGCAAGCCTAACGCGCTGCAGATCGTCAACAGCGTCGCGGCTTCCATCTCGTAGTTCAAAACGTTTAGGCGCTGCCACTCTTCGGTCATGCCGCGCAGGCGCAAAGAGATATATGGACTAAAAGAGTCTGTGCGCTCTTGGCCGGGATAGAAAGTAGCTGTTGAGCACGTGATCCCCACGTGATGCGCGATCTGCAGTTCTTGAGCTGCTTGCTGAAGGGCCTGCACGATCTGATAGTGCGCGACAGCGGGATACTCCAACGGGGCGTAATCGAGCGAGGCGCCCTCGCGACGGACCGCCCCAGTGGTGATGACGACATCGCCGATCTTGATCGTGGGCTGCAAGGCTCCGCACGTGCCGACGCGAATGAACGTGCGCACGCCGAGCAGGGCTAACTCTTCAATGGCGATGGCTGTCGAAGAGCCGCCGATGCCCGTGGAAGTGATGAGCACGGGATGCTCTCTCCAATGAGCGAGAACCGTCTTGAACTCACGATGAAAAGCTAATGGCTGACTCTGAGCGAAGCGTTGGGCGATCTTCTCCACGCGCGCGGGATCGCCGGGGAGAAGCGCGATCCGCGCTCCTTGAATCTGTTCTTTTGTCAGATCAAGATGAT
>JANWXV010000147.1 GCA_025057405.1 Candidatus Bipolaricaulota bacterium
TGGAAAGAAGCTCTAACCAACGAAACACACCCTATTTCTAATTTGTGGAAAGATATAGAAACCAAGTGAGGCAGCCCAAAGTAAAAATAGAATACACGACGGAGTTCAAGCGCAACATACGCACATTGGCAAAGAAATATCGTCACATCCACTCTGATATTCAACCTATCCTTGACCGTCTTCAAGCGGGTGAGATTCTGGGAGATCGCGTTCCAAAAGCGCGTCATACTATCTTTAAAGTGCGGATACGCAACAGCGACATCCCTAAAGGCAAGCGCTCTGGCTATCGGCTAATTTACTATCTTAAGACACCAGAGAATATTATTCTCGTGGCGATTTATTCTAAGCTGGAACAGGGCGACGTATCAAACGCTCAAATAAGGAAAATTATCCAAGAGTTTGACAATCTGTTGAGATCATAGTAAATTTTTCTCTGTATCGCCCTGACACCGAAGACTCAGATAGAACTGCATGGCTTACAAAGCGACGTGGCGCGTCTCGTTCGGAGAGATAGACTACGCGGGGATCGTCTATTACCCGAACTTTTTTGATTATTTTCAGCGCACCGAAGAAGCGTTTATGGAACACATCGGCTTTCCGTATCCGTATCTGATTGGCGAACTGAAGATCGGCTTCCCGATCGTACATGTAGAGGCCGACTTCAAACACCCCGTGCGCTACGGCGACTCCTTCGACGTGAGCATGAGCGTCGCGCACTTGGGCACTAGCTCCGTGACGTTCGGCTTTCGCGTCTTCAAAGGGCAGCAGCTCTGCGGGACAGCTTCTATCACGCACGTCACCGTAGATATGAAGACGTTCAAAACCATTCCCATCCCCTCTGAACTGCGCGCGCTCTTTGAGAAACACGTGCAGCTTCTCTCTAAGTAGCAGAATCTCTGAGATCGTCGTCGTACGAAGCTTCGTCCTCAGCTGGCTCAATGTGAATCGTCACACTGACGTGCGGAAGAACTCTCTCGATGTCATGCTCCACTCGCTCGCACAGATCATGCGCCTCCTGCACCGAGCGCGCCCCCGGCACGACCAAGTGCAGATCCACAAAGCGCCTCGAACCGGACTTGCGCGCCCGCAACCGATGGTACGTGACAAACTGATCGCGATGACGATGAAGAACTGCTTCAAGCTGAACCAGCTCGTCGCTAGGCAAGCTATAGTCCATCAGGCCGTCTATTGAGCGCCGCACTAAATTGACCCCCGTGAGGACGATATGCCCCGCGACTGCCAGCGCAATGAGAGAATCGAGCCATTGCCAGCCCGTCAAACTTAAAGCGATCAATCCCGCGATGACGCCCACGCTCGTCCAGACGTCGGTCAATAAGTGCTTGGCGTCGGCTTCTAGGGTGATCGAATCGTAGCGTTTGGCGGCGCTCAAGAGCGCCCGCGCGACGATGAAGTTGAGCAACGACGCGCTGCCCGCCACGATCAATCCCCAATTGAGCTGCTCCAGAGCAACAGGGTTCAGAAGGCGCTCGATGGCCGCGTAGGCAATGCTCGCCGCTGCGATGAGAATCAGCGTGCCTTCGGCACCGCTCGAAAAATATTCGGCTTTATCGTGGCCGTAGGGATGGGTCTTATCGGCGGGCTTGGAGGCGATCTTAAGCGCCGTGAAAGCGATGAGCGCCCCGGCCAGATTCACCAGAGATTCCAGCGCATCAGAGAGTATTCCCACTGATCCTGTGAGCGCATAGGCCGTGAACTTGAGCACCAATGTCGCCAGCGCTGCCCCCACCGACAGCAGCGCAAAACGCGATTTCACGTCCTTCATGACATGGGGAAGTCTAACGAAAAACCCAGACAAGATCAAGAAAATTTAGCTGAGGCTAAGAAGATGGCTCTGGTCTAATCGAAGCGCAGCGCTTCTAGGACTCTCTCTAAGCGTATTCCCCGTGAGCCTTTGAGCAAGACCAATCGAGGCGAAGGATCGTTGGCCCTGACAAACGCTTCGGCGGCTTCTTCGGCTGTTTCAAAACGCAGAGTCTCTAGGCGAGCTTTCTCGGCTTCGTCGCCGATGAGCTGTGCCCATCTCCCCACGACCCAAAGCTGATCGGGACCGATCTCGACGACAAGCTTGCCGATCTCACGATGAGCGCGCTCGCTCTGTGTCCCCAGTTCGAGCATATCCCCCAGCACGAAGACCAAGCGCTCGTTAGAACGGCGAATCTGCGCGGCGCACCAGAGCGCTTCGCGCATCGAAGCGGGATTGGCGTTGTAGGCGTCGTACAGAAGAGTCAGGGAGCCGTTGCGCACCATCTGCAGGCGTCCCGGAGGCCCGCTGGCCCTCTCCAACGAAGAGACGATCTCGTCTAGAGCGAACCCCAACTCTTCTGCTACGGCAAAGGCCGCCAAGGCCGCAAGCACCGCTGGGCGTCCAAGCAATCTCATCGAGAGCGTCACGCTTTCGTGAGGA
>JANWXV010000148.1 GCA_025057405.1 Candidatus Bipolaricaulota bacterium
TGCACGGGGTAGCGTATCATCCGGGGCATCCGGTGCTGTTGGGGCTGGGGGTGAAGGCCATCATCGGGCTGCCGGGGTATCCGGTGGCTGCGTGGTTAGCGCTCCATCTTTTTGTGAAGCCCTTGTTAGAGCGCTATTATTTCGGGCGCGAGCGCGAGCGCTTCAAAGTCAGAGCGAAGCTCGCCCAGCCCGTGAAGTCGGCGAAGGGCTATCGGGAATTTGTGCGGGCGCGCTTAGAGCGCGCTGCCGACGGCTCGTATTGGGTCTATCCGTTGCAAGGGGGCGCGAGCAAGCTCTCGACAATAGTGAATGCCGACGGTTGGATCGAGGTGCCGGAAGAGATCGAAACTTATGAGCAAAATACCGTCGTAGAAGTCGCGCTGGTGCGTGAGAGGCTGTAGCAGGATGCAAGACGGTCAAACTGCTTTTGAAATCTTGATCACAGTGCTCTATACTAGCCTACTAAGGAGTTACAAATGCTGAGCGAATACATCGAAGCTGCCCTGGCCCGAGCGCGCTACGAGATCATTGATAACGATGAAGAACCCTATTACGGAGAGATTCCCCAATGTCGAGGCGTTTGGGCGACTGGCAAAACTTTAGAAGAATGTCGCCGCAATCTGATTGAAGTGCTAGAGGGTTGGATCGTCCTACGGCTTAAACAGGGGTTACCCATACCATCATTAGGCAAGATAAGCATTGAAGAGCCTAAGGAAGTTCCGGTTCGCTGATGCGATTAGCTCCTGTGTCCTGGGGCGAGCTTGTGAGAAGGCTGCGCACCCTCGGCTTTCAGGGACCCTACCAAGAAGGCAAACATCCCTACATGATAAAAGGAGACTTGTCCATCACCATTCCCAACCCTCATCAGAAGCAAATCGGAGTGGACTTGCTTAGTCGCATTCTCAAGCAAGCAAAGATATCTCGAAAAGAATGGCTGCGCCCATGAGTCCCATATCTAGTCACTCTTTGGCTAAATTACAAAAACTCTCGTAATCTATTAGTGTTTTGATGGTCGCCTGCTCGCTGCACAGAGCGCAGTGGGGATCACGGCGCAACGCGATCTCGGTGAACGAGAGATTTCGAGTATCTACCAACAGAAGCCGCCCTCGAAGCTGCGAACGAATTTCCAACAAAATCTTCAACGCTTCGTTGGCTTGGATCAGTCCGACGAACCCAGCCGTTGTGCCCATCACGCCCGCGGCCGCGCAGTCGGGCACCGTCCCCGGCGCTGGAGGCTTGGGATAGAGACAGCGATAGCACGGCCCATCGGGAAGAAAGACCGTGACCTGGCCCTCCCAGCCCAAGACGCTCCCGTGCACATTGGGCTTCTTCAGCAAGACCGAAGCATCGTTTACCAAATAGCGCGTGGGGAAGTTATCCGAGCCATCCAGAATGAGATCATACGCGCGCAAGATTTCTAGAGCGCTTTGGGCGGAGAGCCGCACCGGGTGCTTTGTCAGCTCGATGGAGGGATTAAGCGCGCTGAGCTTCTCGGCGACGGCCTCGACCTTGGAGCGTCCGAGATCGCTGGTCTGATAGATGATCTGTCGGTGGAGATTGGAGAGTTCGACGCGACCGTCGTCGAGCAGCCCAAGCCGGCCCACGCCGGCAGCGGCCAGATAGAGTGCCGCTGGCACGCCTAAGCCGCCCAGCCCAACGATCAAGACGCTCTTGCGGCGCAGAGCGCGCTGGCCCTTCGGGCCAATGAGCAAAAGCTGCCGAGCGTAGCGCTCGATCTCAGAGGGTGTCAGCTCTACCATCTAGACCAGTCTAGATCATAGATCGGCTTTGAGCAAATCTGAGTATAAGAGAGAAATCTGAAGGACAAGAGGAAGAGCTTGGCCGTAGCTGTGAAGGAGCTCGCTGGGGAAAAATCCCGCCGAGGCTGCGGGCAAAACCCTGGCGCGCTCTGCTATCCTTGCACCCCCTCTAGAGGCACGTGGCCAAGCTCTTCGCTCTTGTTAGGAGGTGTGTAGGAGGTTGGTCTAAGGTTCCCCTCTCCCGCAGGAAGTCCCCCGCTCCTCTCGTATTAGAGATTACTCTTAGGGGCTACAGTAGTTTCGCTTGGAGCCTGAGGCAAGGACAAAGGGCACCCTAAGAGAGGGACGTTCGTCACCGTAGGGGAGCAAACCGAGCGATGAAGTGTCGCAGCGGCCCCTCCCCAGAGATCAATTGGAGTCCACGAATCTGGGCGCGTCGCTCGCGAATCGCTCTCAGGGTCTCGACGACGTGATCCAAGTGTTCTTGGGTATAGACGCGTCGGGGGATGGCCAAGCGCACGAGTTCGAGTCGGGGGTAGATCTCTTGGCCGGTCCGTTCGTCGCGCTTGGCGAACATGGCGCTGCCGACTTCTACGGCTCGCACCCCCCCTTCGCGATAGAGCTCAACCACAAGCGCCTGGGCAGGGA
>JANWXV010000149.1 GCA_025057405.1 Candidatus Bipolaricaulota bacterium
ATCTCCCGGTGCTCGGCGTGCGTCCCGTGAGACATATTGATGCGGGCGACGTTCATCCCGCTCTCGATCAGCCCTTGCAAAAGCTGCAGATCGAGCGAGGCCGGCCCCACCGTGCAGACGATCTTCGTGCGCTTATTTGCATTTCTCATAAAACTTCTCTAGCATAAAGAGAAGTTCACCAAAACTCAAGGAGTGACGTGCGTCTGAGGAGAAGCTGATGAAAATCATGGCTTCGATTCGCAAGACTTGGTTAGACTCTCCATAACGTTGACGGGGGGAAATAGTGTTATGGCGCTGTGGCCGCGATCTTCAGTCGCTAAGAAGTTTTTCAACGGGCTAACGGGGTTGGGGCTGACGCTCTTTATTATCGTGCATCTTGCGGGAAATCTGCTGCTCTTGACGGGCAACCCCGATGACTTCAATCGCTACGCGCATAAGTTGGAGAGTTTAGGCCCCCTGCTGTGGCTGGCCGAGATCGGGCTGGCGCTCTTCTTTGTCGTGCACATTCTCAGCGCGTTGACGGTCTATTTTGACAAGCAACGGGCGCGCCCCACCCCCTATGCCGTCTCCGGCAACGCCGGCGGCGCCAGCCGCAAGACGATCTCCTCTCAGACGATGATCATCACCGGGTTGGTGCTCTTAGTATTTGTCCCGTGGCACGTGGCCTCGCTCAAGTTCGGCCCCGGCGTAGAAGAAGGCTACGTGACCGTCGTGGACGGCCTTCTGGTGCGCGATCTGCATAGCTGGGTGATAGAGTACTTTCAGAATCCCGTGCACGTCGCGCTCTATGTGCTCGTGATGCTCTTGTTGGGATTTCACGTGCGTCATGGATTTTGGAGCATGATTCAGACGTTGGGCGCGTATCATCCCCGCTGGACGCCCCTGTGGTACACCGGCGGGCTGGTCTTCGCGGTCGTGATGGCCGTTGGTTTTTTGGTGATCCCCATCTGGATTTATGTGAACGGAGCTAAGATATGACTACTGCTTCTCCTAAGCTGGTGAGCAAGATCCCCAGCGGGCCGATCGAGAGCCGCTGGACGCGCCACAAAGACTCGCTCAAGTTGGTCAGCCCGACCAACAAGCGCAAGTTCACGGTCTTGGTAGTGGGCACGGGGCTGGCGGGTGCGTCGGCGGCCGCATCGTTGGCCGAACTCGGCTACAACGTCAAAACGTTCTGCATCCAAGACTCGCCGCGGCGCGCGCACTCGATTGCTGCTCAGGGGGGCATCAACGCCGCGAAAAACTATCGCAACGACGGGGACAGCGTCTGGCGGCTCTTCTATGATACGGTTAAAGGCGGAGATTTTCGCGCCCGCGAAGCCAATGTCTATCGCTTGGCCGAGCTGAGCGTCAATATCATAGATCAGTGCGTTGCGCAGGGCGTGCCGTTTGCTCGCGAGTACGGCGGGCTTTTAGACAATCGCTCGTTCGGCGGGGCACAAGTCTCGCGGACGTTCTACGCGCGTGGCCAGACGGGCCAGCAGCTCTTATTGGGCGCCTACAGCGCGATGATGCGCCAAGTCGAAGCGGGCCGCGTAGCCCTCTATCCGCGACGCGAGATGCTCGATCTAGTGATTATGAATGGGCAAGCGCGCGGTATTATCTGTCGCAATCTCGTCACCGGACAGTTAGAGTCTTACGCGGGCGATGCTGTAGTCCTCTGCACCGGCGGCTACGGCAACGCGTACTTTCTCGCAACGTACGCGAAAAATTCTAACGCGACAGCCATCTGGCGCTGCTACAAGCGCGGCGCGCTCTTCGCCAACCCGTGCTTCACTCAGATTCACCCCACGTGCATCCCCGTCACGGGGGACTATCAGTCGAAATTAACTCTGATGAGCGAAAGTCTAAGAAACGACGGGCGCGTCTGGGTCCCGAAGAAGAAGGGCGATCCCCGCCCTCCGAACGAAATTCCCGAAGACGAGCGCGATTACTTCCTAGAGCGCCGATACCCCAGCTACGGCAATCTCGCCCCGCGAGATATCGCGTCGCGTGCGGCCAAGGCCGTCTGCGACGAAGGGCGCGGCGTCGGCGCGTCGGGCAAAGCCGTCTATCTCGATTTCTCCGACACGATCCGCGAGAAGGGCTTAGACTACATCAAAGAACAATACGGCAATCTCTTCGAGATGTATCAGCACATCACGGCAGAAGACCCCTATAAAGTCCCCATGCGCATCTACCCTGCCGTGCACTACACGATGGGAGGGCTTTGGGTGGACTATAACTTGATGAGCACGATCCCCGGTCTGTTTGTGCTGGGAGAAGCGAATTTTTCCGATCACGGCGCAAATCGTCTTGGGGCGAGCGCCCTGATGCAGGGGCTGGCCGACGGCTATTTTATTATCCCCTACACAATCGGCGATT
>JANWXV010000014.1 GCA_025057405.1 Candidatus Bipolaricaulota bacterium
ACGGATCGTCTCCAGATTGATCTGAATCTGCTCGGGCAAGTGCGCGTAGTCGTCTATCAGCACCATAGGCGAGCGCAAGAGAAATTCAAAGCGCCGTTCGGGCAGTTGAAACCCGCGCAGATGCGCGGCCATCTGCTGAAAAGAAAGCCCCAGCGAGCGCCCGACGCTCAGCGCCGCCAGCGCGTTGTAGATATTATGCTTCCCCGGAACATTCAGCTCGACGGCTCCCCTCGGGCGTCCTTGCCACGCGATCGCAAAGCGCGTCTGTTCTCTATCAAACTCCAGATCGTAAGCGACTAGATCGGCCGGGCGCTCGATGCTGTATGTGAGCACCGAGTGAGAATCTTTAAGAATCGCTTCTTGAATGCCCAGATCGTCAGCGCAGACGACAGCCCGCTCGCTCTGCCCGACAAACTGTCTGAAGCTTTCTTGCAGGGCGTGCTCGCTCCCGTAGTTGGTGAGGTGATCCCGCCCGATGTTGGTGACGACGGCGATCTGGGGATGGAGCTGCAAGAAATACCCGTCGCTCTCGCAGACTTCGGCGACTACGTGCCGTCCGCGACCGTAGCGGGCGTGGGTGCCCAGCGTCGGCGAGGCGGCCCCCAAGATAAACGTCGGATCGAGCTGGGCGCGCATCAAGAGTGTGGCGATCATCGCCGCGGTGGTCGTCTTGCCGTGAGTCCCCGTGACGCCGATGCTGTATCGGTCGCTCATCAGCGTTCGCAGAAGCTCCAAGCGATGGACGATGGGCAGCCCGCGGCGGCGCGCGACGCGCAGCTCGACGTTGTCGGTGGGGATGGCCGAAGAGAAGACGACCGCGTCGGCATCTTGAAGATGCGCGGCGTCATGCCCGATGGCGATGGGGATCCCTAGGGCGTGCAGCTCGCGCGTTCGCTGGTTCTCGCAAATATTGGAGCCACTGACAGCAAATCCCATCTCGTGGCAGACTTTTGCTAAGGCGCTCATGCCGTCGCCGCCGATCCCAACAAAATGCAGAGCCGTCTTAAGCTTTTTTTGTCTGTTCATAGAGTAGCACCTCGATCTCGCGCAAGATGGACAGTAAAGCGTTGCTTGGATTTCGATGCTCTCTCTGCTGAGAGAGCGCGGGTGAACGTCGTAAGAGCGCCCGGATCTCTTGGGCCAAGCGTTGAGAGGTTAGCTCGCGTTCGGGGAGCACGGCGCACCAAGAAGAGTCCCCCAGGCGTTGGGCGTTGGCTCTTTGATGATCGTTAGCAGCGCCCGCCCACGGGACGATGACCGCGGGCTTGCGAAGCGCTGCTAGTTCGGAGAGCGTCGAGGCTCCCGCGCGGGCGACGACGACATCGGCGGTCGCGAGCGCGCTGCCCATCTCAGTAATATAGGGCACCAGCACCGTATAAGCCCCCTGGCCGTTCAAGAACCGGGGCGAATGACCGTTGGTTCCGACAGAATCCCCAGTGACAATGAGAAATTGCAGCTCTTTTAGGTCTTCTCGCAGCGCCAGAGCTGTTTGCGTCAGCACGCGCGAGCCGCGGCTGCCGCCGAAGACCAAAACAGTCTTACGGTCGGGATAGAGCCGAAAGCGCTTCTGGTCGGGGCGCGCTGAGAGAATCTGAGGGCGGATGGGCAGTCCCGTGACGACGAGCCGGCGCGCCTGCAGATGCTGAGCCGATTCGGGGTACGTGACACAAACAGTAGAAACCCACGGCGCGAGCAGTCTATTGACCAAGCCGGGGGAGAGATTCTGCTCATGGATGAGAGTAGGGATTCTCAGCAAAATACCCCAAACGAGCGGGGGAAAAGCCGCGTAGCCGCCGGTGCCCACGATCACTGATGGGCGCGTCCGAAGAAGCACCCAGAGCGCGTGCAGAAGAGCTATGGGCAATAACAACATCGCCCACAGCGCCCAGAGCCACCAAAGAGAGCGCTGGCCGGGGCGGGTCAGGGGCCGCACCGGTAGCAGATAGACGCTCATCGCGTTGGCCCACGAGCGCGAAACGATCTCTCTCTCAAGGCCGTAGCGGCTGCCCACATAGACGCGCCGCAGGCCCTCACCCAACCCTTCCAAGATCGCCAAGGCGGGATAGAGATGCCCTCCCGTCCCGCCCCCACAGACGAGCACCGTCTTCATGAGAAGCTCCTTGTGCAATCTTCAAGAGAATCCCCGTCATCGCCAACGAAACGATCAGCGAAGATCCCCCATAACTGATAAACGGCAACGTCAGCCCGGTGACAGGCAACAGCCCCGTGGCGACTCCGATGTTAATCGCTGCTTGAGTCAAGAGCGTGAACGTGATCCCCGACGCCAAGAGCGCGCCAAAGCGATCAGAGGCTCTCAGAGCAATCGAATACCCCAGATAGCCCAAATAGAGAAAGAGACCGATAACGAGAAGCGCTCCCCAGAATCCCAGCTCTTCGCCGACGATGGCGAAGATAAAATCGTTATAGGGTTCGGGGAGATAGAGCAGCTTCTCGCGGCTCTCCCCCAGCCCGCGCCCCAAGAGTCCCCCAGAGCCAATCGCTGTGAGAGACTGAATGAGCTGATAGCCCTCGGTGGTGCTGTAGCGAAAGGGATCGAGAAACGCCAGAAAACGCGCAAAACGATAGGGCGCTTGGACGATCAGCCACGTCAAGACGGGCAGGGCCGCCAGCGCCACCAGCGCCAGATGAAGCAGCCGTCCTCCTCCAAGAAAGAGCATATAACTTGCGATCACCAAGAAGATAAACGCCATCGCAAAGTCGGACTGTTTGAGCGCGATGAGCGCGCCCACGCCGGAGATCGCAAGAGCTGCTAGGGGGCCGTCTGTAAAATCTCGGATGCGCTCGCCCTTGCGCGTGACCATCGCGGCGAGAGAGAGAATCAGAGCGAGTTTGAAGAACTCTGTAGGCTGAATCTGAAACGGGCCGGGCAGGCGCAACCAACTGCCGCGCACCGTCAAGCCGGGGACGAGCGTCAAGCCCAGCAAGCCGAACGCTAGCAAGAGTATCTTGTCGTCCCAGTCCATCAGACGGCGATAGGGAATCCGTGTGCAGACCCAGAAGACCAAAACCCCTACGGCCAACGCTATGAGATGCTTAATCAGAAAGTGTGTTGGGTTGTCATAGTGAATAGCCGAAGCCGGGAGGCTCGCGCTGGCGATCATGACCGTGCCCAGCATGGTAAGAAGACCGACGACGAGCAAGAGCCGCGGTGCGACGTCCGACACGGTGTTGCGCCTCCCTTTCAGGGCAAGCCCCTGGGCCTGCCCTACGATGGGCAAAACAGATGCGTCTCTACCCTAGCAGTGATTGTCTCTGGGCTGAAGGCCCGCGGGTCGAGAGAGAGGCTGGGCTTTGTCTAGATGGAGTGGGACGAATGTCCTCGACAGATCGGCGCAAGACCGCTTGACGAAACGCTTCGCCGCGCTCTTCGTAATTGGAGAAGCGATCGAAGCTGGCGCACGCCGGCGAGAGCAGACAGCTCGCGCCGGGGTAACGCAGAGCACGTTCGATGGCTTCGTCGAAAATCTCAACAAAGACGAATCTTCTAAAGTTGGCTCGCTCTAAAGCGTGGGCGATCTGGGGAGCGCTCTCGCCGATGAGACAGACTTCGCGGATCTCGTAGCGCGAGAGCGCTTCGGCCAGCAGAGAGAAGTCTTGGCCCTTGGCGCGTCCTCCTAAGATCAGCACCAGTGGGCCGGGGATGGCCGCTAGAGCCGCGAGGGTGGCGTGCACGGTCGTCGCTTTGGAATCGTCGTAGAACTTGACGCCCGCGATCTCGGCAATGAACTCTTGGCGATGGGGCAGGCGGGGGAGATCTTCGCGTTGGGGCATTGGGAGATCGGGAGCGAAGAGGCGAGCCGCCGCCCACGCCGCAGCGGCATTCAGCCGCCAGTGCTCTGCAAGCGCGTTCAAGTTAGAGCTGACAGCAGATTTCGGTAGCGGATTAAGCGAATTTTTTTCGCTAAATCTGCTTAATCTGTTACCGACATCCGTTGTCAGCTTCCCCGTCAAGAGATCGTCATAGAAGATCACTCGAGAGCGCGGGCGCTGGGGCAGACTCAGATCGCGTGAGAGCACGAGAAGATCGTCTTCGGTCTGGTTCTCGAAGATGCGACACTTTGCTTTTAGATACTCTTCAAAGCTGCCGTGACGATCCAAGTGATTGGGCGCGATATTCAAAAAGACCGCGACGTGGGGACGAAATCTCTCGATAGATTCCAACTGAAAGCTGCTGGTTTCTAAGACGACGATAGTCTCTGAAGTGATCTCGTAGATTCTTTCGCTTAAGGGAACGCCTAAATTCCCGGCGCTGATGACGTCCAGATCGGCTTTCTTCAGGAGCTTTTCGATGAGCAGCGTCGTTGTAGATTTGCCATTCGTTCCGGTGACCGCGATGATCTTGGAGCTAGGGCAGAAGCGATAGGCCAATTCGAGTTCGCCCCAGACGGGAATCCCTCGGGCGCGGGCGGCTTGTACTATGGGAGCATAGATAGAAATCCCCGGCGATAAGACGACCAGCTCGGCCGAGTCGAGCGCTCGCTGGGTGTGCTCGCGTTCTTCGTAGGGGATTTGGAGCTTATGTAGGGTCGCGCGTGCGGCTTCGCTGATGGAAGCACCGTCGCTGACGAAGACCGACGCTCCTAGACTACGGAGCAGTCGAGCCGCGGCAAGGCCACTGCGCCCCGCTCCCAGCACGACGACGCGACTCCCCGCTCGCATAGGCGTTCTCACAAGAGCAGACTGTAAGCGAAGCTGCCTGCTCTTGACAAGGTCGCCTTCTCTCTAGGGAGGGGAAATCGGCGACCAATTCAGAGGGAACTGACGCAGCTGGGTTGGGAGCTAATCGCCCAACTTCTCTGCCAGACGGTTCTCCAGCACTTGGTGGGCTTGAAAATCTTCTAACTGTAAGAAATACTCAGCAGCTTGCAGCAGGGCCGCTTGGGGCACCAATCCCACGATCTCGCTTCCTACGACCGGGACGCCCCACCGTTGGGCTTCGCGTTTGACTAGCTCATACGCTTGATAAATGGGGGTCTTCTCGAAATTCGTGAGGTTCATCGAGATCTGCGTCAGCCCACGCCCTTCGAGCGTAAGTCCCAACGCTTTGACATAGCGCAGTCCCCCATCAGACCCGCGCACAGCTTTGGCTATTCTCTTGGCGATCTCTAGATTGTTCGTTCCCAGATTGACGTTGAACGCGATCAGCGGCGGGCGCACCCCCACGGCGCTGACCCCCGCCGTAGGATGCACCACGCGCTCCCCTACGTCCGGTGCCCAATCGGGTTCTTGGATCTTTTTGGGATAATTCTCGAACTGGCCCTTGCGAATGTTGGCCAAATCGCGGCGCTCTGGGCGCGTCGCGGCCTCTTCGTAGAAATAGACAGGCACACGAAATCTCTCCCAGATCGCCTGCCCCACCCGCCGCGCCACCTCCACGCACTCGGCCACGGTGACGTTCCTCAACGGCACAAAGGGGATCACATCTACGGCTCCCATGCGCGGATGCTCCCCTTGATGCTTCGTCAGGTCTATCAGTTCCACAGCGCGCTCGACCAGCCGCAAGACGGCGGTCTCCACGGCAGTCGGCTCCCCCACAAACGTAATGACCGTGCGATGATGATCGGCATCGGGGTCAACGTCTAACAGAACAGCCCCCGGCGTCTGACGCACGGCCTCGACCACGCGCTCGATCTTGGCGTGGTCGCGCCCTTCGCTGATGTTGGGCACGCACTCCACGAGAGTCTTCATGGCTCTTGTTGCTCTTCAGCGATGGAGAGCACGGCTTCGGCGACGACGGTCTCATTGACACGAGCGGAGACCCGCGCGCGATAGAAGCCCTGACGCGCGCGTTCTAGCTCGGCCTCGTAGATGAGCTGATCTCCGGGAGTGACCGGGCGGCGGAAGCGCGCCCGGTCTATGCCAACTAAATATCCCAAGCGCGGACGATCACGTCCCACCAGAAGCCCTACCGCTTGCGCCATCCCTTCTAAGATGAGAACGCCGGGCATCACCGGGCGCTCCGGGAAGTGCCCCACGAAGAACGGCTCGTTGGCCGTGACGTTCTTGAGCGCGCGCACGCGCCCCTCGCCCCACTCCAACACCCGATCTACCATCAAGAACGGATACCGATGGGGCAAGATCCGCCGGATCTCGTCCATAGAGCTTTACTCGTTGAGCTTCTTCAGCACATCGTAGGTGATATCTTCGAGCACGCCGGGCTTGGCATAGAGCACGACGTCCTTGCGCTGCGTGACCCAATCAAACCCGCGCTCCACGGCAATCTGCTCGATCACTTTGAGCATCTCGCTCTGAATCTGCATGGTCAGTTCCAGATCGAGCCGTTGCAGCTCTTGTTGGATGCGCGTGCCCTCGCGCTGAAAGTCGTCCTCGCTGAGCTGGCCCTTCTTGAAGCGGTCTTGAAGAACTTTAAGCTCTTGTTGCTTTTTTTCAGCCTCGGTGCGGAACTTCTGTACGGCTTCGGTTGTCTTCTTGTAGTCTTGGAAGACTTTTTCGGCGTGAATATAGGCGATCTTCAGCCCCGCTCCGCCGCTGGGACGGGCAGCCAATTGCTTCTCTAGAGCGCTGAGCTTTTCTTCGAGCTTCGCTACTTTCGCCTGAAGCTCATTCGACGCGGCTTCACCGCCGCGCGTCATCTGCCCTCCGAAAAAGCCCGCCGCCAACGCCACCGCCACCAACACCGCCCAGATCCATGTCTGCTTCATAGATCGTTCCTCCTTTGATTTCAGATTTAGAATAGCGTGCCTAAGCCAAACTGAAAGACCGGCGCCAAGGGGATACCCCCCTCATACCTTGGCCAGACGATGACCAATCGCACATTGCCGATGAACGGCGCTACGGGTCGCAACTCAAACCCGAACGAGTATTTCCAGCCCACCCCCTCTCCAAATCCCAGATCGTAGAAGAAGACACCCCAGACGTTTTCGATCATCTCAAAGCGATACTCGAGATTCGCAAGGGTGAAGAAGCTTGTCAGGCTCATGCCGAAGCCGCGCACGGTGTTCACGCCGCCGAAGCCGAAGCGCTCTTGGCTGGGGAGCGTCCAGCCCATCGCAGCCTGCAAGCGCACGGAGATCGTCTGGCGATCCAGCGTCCGCCAGTGATGCGTCCAGAAGATTTGCGTCTTGGTGAACTCGTCCCCGACGGCGAACTTCCCCGCTTGCTCGGCCATCAGCGCGAGCTGCCCCCCCGACGTCGGGAAGACGGGATTATTGCGCGTGTCGTGCATCAGATCAAGCGAGAGCGAAACGATCAGGCTCTTCTTATCGAAAGGCTCGGAGAGATAGACGTTCTCGTGTCGGAAGCGCAGGGTCAGCTCCCAGTTGGCGCCCAAGGGATAACCGACTCCCAGGGTAGCTCCTCGCTTGGTCATGAAGTGTTTCTGGGGGTCGGTCTTCTCTTCGGTGGTGTCGAAGACCGAGACCTCAAAGAACGAGAACTCCCGGAAATAGGCGCGCGTCGTGTAGCTGATCTTATAATTCGTCACGGGGCGTCCGATCAGGCCGCGATCAAACGAGAGGTCTACGTCTTGCGCGGTGCCCAGAATGTTCTTCCAGCCTAAGCTGACCTGCCCGACGATCCCCACTTGGGGGTTATAGCTCACGCCGCCTTTGAGATTGCCCAGCTGATCTTCTTCGGCGACCCCGACAAACAGCTCGACCTCTCCCGTAGCGCGGTCGAGCACCTTCGGTTCGATCTGGACCTTGTTCTGCTGAAAATACCCCAACTGCACGATATTGCGATAAGAGTCGCGCAACGGGTTCTCGTTGACCAGATCGCCCTCTTTAAGCCGAAGCGCCTTACGGATGACGATCTCCGGGGTGCACTGGCGCTCAAACTCGATGACCCTGGGGATGATCGTGGACTTTAAGTTCTTGGGGCAGGGGTTGGAGATTGTGACTTTGACGACACGCCCCTCGTTGATGCGCAGGGTGAGCACGCCGTCGCTGAGCGATTCTTTGACGAAATCGACGAGCAGATAGCCCTCGATGCGATAGAGATCGAAGACGCGCTTGAGCGCGGTGTTGAGCTGATAGTTGTTGACCGGGCCATTGGGCAGTTTGCCGATCATGCTCTGGAGTCGCTCTTTCGTGTAGACGGTCATCCCCTTAAGCTGAATCTGTCTGATCTCGGTAGGACTCTCTAACAGTCGGCGCTCTTGGAGGTTCCAAATGATCTTGACCGTATTGGGCTTGCTGCCCTGTTCGATTTGCAGGGTCTTCTCCGTAGGAGATTCAAAATAGATCGAGCGATTGAAGAATCTGAGAGCGTTTTGGACGCGCTCGATCTTGATCGGCTCTCCCACGGGCATTTCGACAACGGGCTTCACGTACGATTCCGGGACTTCTTGCAAGCCGCGTACCTCTACGCTGTCGAGCTTGCCCTCGACGATCTGGATCGTCAAGATCTGCTTGTCGCGGTTGAACCGCGCGTCCACACCGATAAACGCATAGCCTTTCTTTTGGTAGAACTGAACGATCGTGTTCTCGATGACCTTGTCGTCGAACCACCGGATATTCAGGGGGCGGCCCTCTTCGATGGAGGGTTTGGCCTCGCGCAGCGCGTCAATCAGCTCATCGCGCCGCGCCAGCTTCAGCTTGTACGGAATCCAGCGAATCCCAAAGATATCAATCAGATAGAACTGATATGTCTCGTTGCCCTCGAACTCGATCTTCTTCACCGTAGGATTTTCCACCACGTTGTAGATGACGCGAATCCCGTTGCCCAGCTCTTTATAGTCGCTGTTCACGCTCTCCAGCGGCCCCAGATCGCGCAGGGCTTGAGCACCCCTCTCGACGTCGGCAAGCGTGATGGCATCGCCCAAGCGAAAGGGGAGAGCGTCATAGAGTTCTGAGCGCGTCAGCGCCTTCGTCCCGGTGATGACCACGTTGCGCACGACGTATCTCTTCTCGGTCTGTTGGGCGAAACCGATCATCGCCAAACTCCCGATGAACAGTGTTACAGCGAGAACAACCCAAACGGCTCTCTTCACAGCGCGATACCCCCTTCAAGGATGCTTTCTTCGGAACTTCGATATTGCACAGCCTCAGCGATGTGCGCGGCGCGGATCGCCTCTGAGGCTTCTAAATCGGCGATCGTGCGCGCGACTTTTAAGACGCGATGATAGGCGCGGGCACTCAAGTGAAGATGCTCAATGGCGCGTTCGAGCAGCTGCTGAGCAGTCGGTTCCAGCGCGGGCAGACAGTGAGAGCGAATTTCGCGAATCCCCATCTGGGCGTTCGTGAAGATCTTCTGTTGGTGAAAGCGCTCGTGCTGGCGCTGGCGCGCCCGCGCGACGCGCGCGCGTATCGTCGCAGAATCTTCGCCACTAGGCCGGCCCATCAGTTCTTCACGGGTCAAGCGTGGTACCTCCACAAATATATCTATTCTATCAAGAAACGGGCCGGAAATCCGCTTGCGGTAGCGCTGGATCTCCAACGGGCTGCAACGGCAGGGCTTTTTGGCGTCGCCTCGATGCCCACACGGACAGGGGTTCATCGCCGCGATCAGCATGAAGTTCGCGGGGAAGGTCAACGCAGCGGCCACCCGCGAGAGCGTGATCTGGCGTTCTTCGAGGGGCTGACGCAGCGTCTCTAAGACGTCGCGCTCGAATTCGGGAAGCTCGTCGAGAAAGAGCACGCCGTGATGAGCTAAGCTGATCTCGCCGGGCCGGGGAATATGATGCCCGCCGCCGACCATCCCCGCGTACGAGATCGTATGATGGGGCGCACGAAACGGGCGAGTCGTCATCAGCGGGCGATCGAGCAGCCCCACGATGCTGTAGATCTTCGTGACTTCGAGGGCTTCTTCAAATGAGAGCGTGGGGAGAATCGTAGGCAAGCGCTTGGCGAGCATACTCTTGCCCGAGCCGGGCGGCCCCATCAATAAGAGATTGTGCCCCCCAGCGGCGGCTACTTCCAGAGCGCGCTTGGCTTGCTCCTGCCCTTTGATGTCTTTCAGATCGCCGTCGTAGAACGTGTGCTCTTGAAAATAGCTCTCTATATCTACGGTCACCGGGGCGATCTCGCGATCGCCATTGAGAAACGCGATCGCTTCGCTGACGTGCGCGACCGGATAAGCATTCAGACCGGAGACCAGCGCGGCTTCGGGAGCGTTTTGGGCGGGGAGGAGCATCCCCCCAAGGCCCGCTTTACGGGCCGCGAGCGCGATGGGGAGCACCCCCTTCACCGGGCGCACCTCTCCATCGAGCGATAGCTCTCCCAAGACCAAAAACTGTGACAAGCGCTCACTGGGAACTTGCTCGGTCGCTACGGCAATCGCCAGCGCCAAGGGCAGATCCAACCCAACGCCCTCTTTGGGGAGGTCCGCTGGCGCTAAGTTAACTGTGATTCTTTTGGCGGGGAACTCGAAGCCCGCGTTCTTCAGCGCGCTGCGAATCCGCTCGCGGCTCTCCTGGACTTCTTTTTGGGGCAGCCCCACGATCGTGAAGTTGGGAAGCCCCAGCGCAATATCGCACTGAACTTCGACAAGCTCCGCGTCAATCCCGACCACCGCGCCGCTGATCGCTTTAGAGAACATAGCGCTTTCTTAGAGTCCAGAGTTTATAGAAATTGTATAGCAGAATTTGGGGCTTTTTACAAACGCCCCCTTGCGTTGCTGAGAGGCGTCTGTTAAGATTTGTAATAGTATGACGCCCGTGAAGCGATGGCCGTTGCGAGCCTTGGGAGTGCTTATCGTCTTATTGGTCGCGTTGGGGATGGTCTGGAGCCTCTTCACCGTTCCCGCGCAGACCAATCACGCGCTCTTCTCCCCGCTCTTTGAAGTCTATCAGCGCATCAAGACGCACTTTTACAAACCAGAAAACTCCCCAGATGCTCGTTTGCTCAAGGGCGCCATCCAAGGGATGATCGAGACGCTCAACGATCCCTACAGTCGCTATCTCTCCCCCGACGAGGTACGCCAATTCAACGAGGGCTTTGAGCGAGAGGTCTTGGAGGAATTTGGGGGGTTGGGGATGCAGATCGAGGTGCGCGACGGGAGGCTCTTGGTCGTCGCGCCGCTCTATGACACCCCGGCGTTTCGCGCGGGCATCGAAGCCGGCGATTGGATCATCGAGAT
>JANWXV010000150.1 GCA_025057405.1 Candidatus Bipolaricaulota bacterium
CGGCTCTGAAACTCAAGCAGGGTTTCGGGCGGCTCATCCGCACGGCGACCGACACGGGAGACGTGCACATCTTAGACGGTCGCGTGCTGACGCGCGCTTACGGCAAGCGCTTGTTACAAGCGCTGCCCCAGGGGATAGAGACGAGAGTGATCCCGTAATTCCAGAACGGAGCACTCCGCGCTTACTTGCTAAATCTCAACGGCCAGGAGGAATCGGGAGGGCAGAGATCGCCCTTGGGGTTGTCTCGAATCTCATTTCCGTACCCCTCTATATGAATGGGCAGGCTCTCGGGCTGCCAGCGTTCATCAACCTCCACACACCGCGCCGTCTGAAACGCTATCCCGTACTCGCGATTGCCCAGAATTCGGTTCTCTTGGATGATAGCCAGCGGAGGAAGGTACCCCGGCTTCGGCTCCGAAGGCCCGGACTCAGAGGGATGCCCAGCCGTTAACCAAATCCCCACACCGTTCTCCGCGATGAGACTCTTCCTGATCTCGATCTTCTCCTGCCCAAAACTAGGGCTGCCCCAAAAAGATGCTCTAATCCCCGCTCTCTGGTTCTTGGTCACCGTGCTCTGCTCCACCAGCAGAAACCCGCTGCCTACGATGCCTGTGTCGTTCTCGGTGATCGTTGCACGGTAGATGTGGACCTGCGTATACAGCCCCGTGGCCAGCCCACTTATAGAGTTATGAGAAATAGTGGTTTCGTGAATGATCACGTGCGGTTGCAGGAGGCTAAGAGAAGGTTTCTGCTCATTCGTTGTTACAAATACCCCAAAGCCGTAGCCTAAAACAGTAGAGCGCTTTAGGATCACTTGAGCCAAGCCCGCGATATAGATGCCCCAATGGGCATGTTTTACATCCGGAGGCACAGCATCCCTCTCGCCAATCTGTAGCCCCTCCACCCAGACTTGGATAGGCTCATCGGTGGCCTCGATCACGAGGGCTGGTCGTGAAGCCGGAGGCTCCTGAGGGCTGGGCGAGATTCGCACTATCTGCCCTGCTCCGATGAAGCGCAGGCTCTTGGAGACTGTCAGTCTCTCCCTATAAAGGCCCTCACGAATGCGAATTGTAGCTCCCTCAGGAGCGGCGTCAATGGCCTCTTGAATGGTGGAGAAATCGCACTGAGGCGACCCTTGAGGACAGACCGTCAGCTCCAAGCTCTTCTTCTCATCACTCAATGGGGCGCTCTGCGAACAGCTAAACCCTGCGAAGCCCAACATCATGAACAGAAGCAAGCCAGCTTTTACCAACGCTTTCATGCTTTAAGTATAGCCAAAAATTCGAGTCCTCGCACATGATGCCCCGAGGCGCTATACTATAGCAAACAACCCAAAAACAACGAAGGGAGCTAAAGATGCGCAACATCTCAAAAGCAGCGCTTCTCGGTCTCTGTTTGATCTCTTTGGGAGCAGCGTACAGCGGAGGCCAGCCCTGCACGGTCACCGTGCCCGCGAACGAATCGTTACAGAAAGCGATAGACGCGGCTGCGCCCGGCGCGGTGATCTGTCTGACCAACGGTACTTGGTCAGAGCATATCGCTATTAAGAAGAGCCTGACGCTGCGGGGCGAAGGCAGCGAAAAGACAGTCATCAAAGGGGCGCGTGAAGGATATCCAGTCATTTCGGTCGAGGGCGGTGCAGAGACCGAAGTCGTCGTAGAAAATCTCTCGGTGAGCGAGGCCAAGGGGTTCTGTGCCGTCTCGGAGCCGCAATGGATCTGCGCCGACGGCGTGCAAGCGCGCGGCAAAGCCAAGCTCGCGCTCAAGAGTCTGCGGCTCTCGGCCAACGGCTGGCGCGGCCTCTTCGCGCGCGACGAGGCCAGAGTGCAGCTTACCAACACCGTCGTCACCGGCAACGGTGCTGGGGTCTTCGCTACAGACTCTGCCCAAGTCCATCTTCAGAACTCCCAAGCGCTTGCCAACGACGGTGTGGGAATCTTCGCAGAGAGCACGGCGCACATCGTCATGGCCAACTCTCAAAGCGCGCGCAACAGTTGGCAAGGGATGATTGGGGTGGGAAACGCACAGCTGACGCTCAACGAAGTTCAGCTCTTGGAGAACGGCTACGACGGCTTGCTCTTAAAAGACTCGGCCAAGGCCGAGGTGCAGCGCAGCGTCTTTCGCGGCAACAAGAGCTGCGGGATCGAAGTCTTCTCCGAGAGCGTGCAGATTCGGGGCACGCCCAACGCGATGGAGGGCAACGGCAGCGATCTCTGCGGGTTTGTCCCCGCGGCGTTGCGCCAGCCTCTTGTCCCCCAGACGACGCGCACGCAGATCGCCGTGCCTCAAGATTTTAAGAATCTTCAAGAAGCTGTAGACGCGCTCGCGCCGGGCGGTACGATCACG
>JANWXV010000151.1 GCA_025057405.1 Candidatus Bipolaricaulota bacterium
AGAAGTACTTCCGTTAAGCGAAGCCGAGAAGGCTGTCGAGCTGCACCTGCGCCTAGAGACCGAACAGATTGATAAACCGCTGCTCCAGCGCCTCAAAGAGAGCTTAGCCAGCTCGCCGGGGATGTCGGGCGTCTATGTGCATCTGTGTGGGGAGGAACCCGTCACGCTTAAGCTCAAGCAATCGGTGGGGATAACGACGGCGTTGTTGAGGCGCTTGGAAGCCGTTTTGGGAGACCCTGCACGGATTCAGCGCCTGGTGCGCAGATCGCTGCTGGAAGCCGGGAGGGGACGATGAGCGCTAAGGGCAAGAGCGCCATACGGTGGTTGCATCCGGGGATTGGGATCAAGCGTTGGCTGGCGCTGGTGGCCGCGGGCTTGGGCGTAGCGATCTTGGGTCTCTTTCTGCTGTTGGGCAAAGACCTCGTGCGGGAGATCTACAAAGTGTTAGCGCCTACAGAGCTTTCGACGTATCTGCTGGCGCTGGGGCTGATGGGGGTAGGCATCGCGGCGATCGCTGTAGGAGTCCACCAGATTGGGCGGGCGATTGTGCGGGTCATCGCGGCGCCGGCCGAAGGGCGCGTGGGGCAGATGCTCTATGAGCACTATCGGTTGAAACGCGGCCCGCGGATCGTCGCTCTTGGCGGAGGGACGGGGCTATCGGCGCTCCTGCGCGGCCTCAAAGAGCTGACGCACAATATCACGGCCGTCGTCACGGTGATGGACGACGGCGGCAGCTCCGGGCGGTTGCGCCACGAGCTGCAGATGCTTCCCCCGGGGGATATCCGTAACTGTCTGATCGCGCTGGCCGAAGACGAGTCGCGCATCTCGCAGCTCTTTAATCATCGGTTTGAGCGCGGGAATCTCGCGGGGCATTCGTTGGGAAATCTGGTCATCGCCGGGTTGCAAGAGATGACGGGGAGCTTCGACAAAGCCATCGAGGAGATGAGCTTGCTGCTGAAGACGCGCGGGCAGGTTCTCCCGGCGACGCTGGAGCACGTCGAATTAGTTGGTGAGCTAGAAGATGGGCGAGTGATCTGCGGCGAGAGCCGCATCGTCGAGGCGCGAGGGCGTATCCGTCAGATCAAGCTCTCGCGCGATCCCGTCACGCCCTATCCCAAAGTCTTGGACGAGATCGCCCAAACCGATCTGATCGTTCTTGGACCGGGCAGCCTCTATACGAGTGTGATTCCCAATCTCTTAGTAACAGAGATCCGTCGCGCGATTGAGCGTTCGCCCGCGATGAAAATCTACATTGTCAATCTGATGACCCAACCGGGGGAGACCGACGGCTTTGGGGTGCGCGAGCACCTGTGTGCGCTGGGAGAGTATCTCGATCTGAAGAGCATAGATGCTGTGCTGGTGAACAGCGAACCCGTCCCTGCGGAGATCGAGCGGCTCTACGCCGAAGCGGGCGCTTATCCCGTGAAAGACAACCTGTCCGAGCAGAACGACTGGGGAATCGCGATTGTGCGCGCCCCGCTCTTGGAGATCGTGCCCCTGTGGAGATGGCATGCAGGCAGCGTCGGCAAGACGCTCAAGCACGATCCCAAGCGCTTGGCTCAGGCGATTCGCCTGTGCGCTCCAAAGATCTTTCGCTAAAATTTATTCAACGCGTGGGGGCACGACGTGCTCCTGCGAAGGAGGGGTATGAAACGCTATCGTTTGCGGATTCCCGGGCCGGTGGAGATCGCCTCCGAAACGTTAGCCGAGATGGCCGCTCCGTTGACGGCGCACTACGGCTCCGAATGGGTCGAACTCTATACCGAGACGCTAGAGCTTTGTAAGCGCATTTGGCGGACGGAGCGCGGGACGGCCTTTCTCATGCCCGGCCCCGGCTCCGCGGGCATGGAAGCCGCGATTCTCAGTCTCTCGGGAGAAGAGCGCAAGTTTCTGATGCTCACCAACGGGTTCTTTGGGGATCGCTGGGTACGAGTCACTCAGTCCTATGGGATACCGTTGGCTATTTTAGAGGGGGAATGGGGGCGAGCGCTCGATCCCGACGCTGTTGAGCAGGCGCTCAAGCGCGATCGTGCTATTAGAGTCGTCGTGCTGGTGCATGGCGAGACCTCCACGGGCGTGCTCAACCCGCTGAGGGAGATCGCGGCTGTCTGTCGGAGATACGAAGCGATCTTGATTGTAGACACCGTAGCGACGCTGGGTGGCGAAGAGATCGCGTTTGACGAGTGGGGGATTGGGATTGGGGTGAGCGCCAGCCAGAAGTGTTTGGGCTGCCCTCCGGGATTGGCTCCCATAGCGATTAGCCCCGAAGCGTGGGCACTCATCGAGCGGGGGCGGGTGCCGGGATGGTATCTGAATCTGCGCACGTGGAAGGAGTACG
>JANWXV010000152.1 GCA_025057405.1 Candidatus Bipolaricaulota bacterium
GAGACGGTTGTGCTGGCCGCGCGGGTCTCCACCGGCCAGGGCCTCAAGGGCGAAGAGCAAGACAAGAAGCTCATTCACTATTTGATGAAACACCGTCACGAGACGCCGTTTGAGCACTCGGTCTTTCAGTTTCAGATCTCGTGTCCGCTCTTTGTGGCGCGCCAATGGTTTCGGCATCGGATCGCAAGCTACAACGAGCGTTCGGGACGTTATGTCGAGTACGAAGACGAGTTCTATCTCCCCGACCGATTGCGCCTACAAGCCAAGTCCAACAAGCAAGCCAGCGAGTTCGGCGAGATTCCAAATGAGCAAGAGCTTCTCCAAATGATCCAAGAGACGTACGATCTCGTCTATGAACGATACGAGAAGCTCTTAAATGCAGGGGTGGCGCGCGAATTAGCGCGGGCGATCTTGCCCTTGTCGCTCTACACGCAGTTCTACTGGACGATCAACGCGCGGGCGCTGATGAACTTTATCAACCTGCGCGCCGACGCGGGCGCGCAGTGGGAGATCCGTCAGTACGCCGAAGCGATTGCCAAAATCTTTAAAGCGAAGATGCCCTGGACATGGGAAGCGTTTGTGCAGCACGTCTGGCGTGGGGAGAATCCCATGATCACGCCGTGAGAGAAACTCTCTGGAGTTTGCTCGGCGTGAAAAGATTTGCCTCTCTGAAGGCTTCTGTGCTAAA
This sequence comes from Candidatus Bipolaricaulota bacterium, assembly GCA_025057405.1. Taxonomy (GTDB): domain Bacteria; phylum Bipolaricaulota; class Bipolaricaulia; order RBG-16-55-9; family DRXL01; genus SKYB132. The sequence continues at coordinate 689 of JANWXV010000152.1, forward strand.
CTTTTGGTATGATAGTGAACAGTCAACCAACAGCTCAATCTTGGCTCGATCAAGCGCTGACGTTTCTCCACACAGTTGCCCGTTGGCTCGGCCAAGCGATCGTCGGAGCCGTCAACAGCATCGTTCCTCATTTGATCTCGAATGATCTGATTGACCCTATCGGGTATCTTGCTCTCTTGACGATTATCGTTGTTTTGGTCGGCGTCTTTGAAGCCCTGCGCCGGCTGGCGTATTGGGTCGTCGGTTTGGGATGGGTGCTCATCGTCGTGAGAATCGTGATAGATAAATTGAAGTCTTAGATTTCTCCCCAATTCGTCCCGATGTGCGTCTCGACTTTGAGAGGCACCCGAAGCTGAAACGCCCCTTCCATCGTCTGTTTGATGGCTTGAGCCGCACGCGCGGCGTGCACGACATCGGTTTCAAAGATCAGCTCGTCGTGGATCTGCAAGAGCATATCAGCTCTGATCTCGCTTGATTTGATCTTCTCATAGACGCGCAGCATCGCGAGCTTCATAATATCGCTGGCGCTCCCCTGCACCGGAAAGTTGATCGCCTCGCGCTGCGTCTGCGCCGATAACTCCACAAAAGAGCGGCGACGCCCCAGCAGCGTCTCCAGATAGCGCTGCTCTCTTGCTTCTTGTACAGTGCGCTCCATATACGCTTTCACGCCGGGATATTTTTCAAAATAGCTCTTCACAAACTGATCGGCTTCTTTCCGGGGAATTCCAGTACGCTGCGCCAGCCCGTAGCCTGTCATTCCGTAAGAGAGCCCAAAATTGATCATTTTCGCGATGCGGCGCTGCTGCGCATTCACGTTCTCTAGAGAGATATTAAAGATCGTCGCGGCGGTGCGGGTGTGCACGTCTTCGTCGCGCTCGAACGCCCCGATTAGCCCCTCATCGCCCGACAGATGCGCCAAGATTCTCAATTCGATCTGGGAATAGTCTGCTCCGAGGAGCACCCTCCCCGGCGGCGCGACGAACGCTTTTCGGATCTGTCCGCCCAGCTCGCTGCGCACCGGGATATTCTGCAGATTCGGCTCGGTCGAACTTAATCTGCCCGTCACGGTGACGTGCTGCTGAAACGTCGTGTGCACCCGGCCCGTTTGAGGATTGATATACTCTGGGAGCTTTTTCACATACGTGCTCAAGAGCTTTTCTAACTCTCGGTACGCTAGAAGTCTTTCTGGGAGCGGGTGAAGACCAGCGAGTTCTTGCAACACATACGCGTCGGTAGACGGACCGGTCTTGGTCTTGCGCAGCACGGGAAGTTTGAGTTTTTCAAAGAGCACATACGCGACTTGCTTGGGGGAGTTGGGGTTAAAATCTTGCCCGGCCACGCGAAAGATGTCTTGCAAAAGCTGCGTCGCCAGCGTCTCTAGCTCTTTGGCTTGCTCGCGCAAGATTTCTTTATCTAAGAGAATCCCGTTCAGCTCCATCTCGACGAGCACGGGGATGAGGGGCAGCTCGATCTCATAGAAGAGCTTCTCTTGGTTTCGGGAGCGCAGCTCCGGGAGCATTTTTTCTTTGAGTCTGATCACAGCTTCCGCGTCGGCGACGGAGTAACGAGCCGCTTGCTCTATGGGGACCATGCCCATTCGCTCTGCGCCCAGTTCAGAGAA
>JANWXV010000153.1 GCA_025057405.1 Candidatus Bipolaricaulota bacterium
GGCCATGCTCCCCGAGCGATCCAAGACGAAGACCAGAGCGATTCCGGGGATCTGATAGGGTTCGGGGACGAGATACGAGACCGGGAGAAATTCTTCTAATTGCGCGAGTTCGTCGGGGGTCTGGCCGCCCAAGCCCTCGACGGCGGCACGCCCTTGGATGAGCCACAGCCCCCCTCCTAGATCGCGCACGTAGCGCTTTAAGAGTTCGCGCTGGGCGCTGGAGAGCTTCTCCAAAGAGATATTATTTAAGATCATAGCTTTATAGTGGGAGAGAACCAAGGGGTTGTCTAGGAACTCGCGGAGCGTCTTGTGATCGGCCTTCAATTCGAGGCTCTGCAAGATGCGCCCCAGCGGGCTGGAACTATTCTCTTGCACCACGAGCACGGCAGCGTCTCCGGAGACGCGCGTAGCGGCTTCGAGTTGATTGTTCTCGGTCAGACGATCTCTTTCGGCCTTCACATAAGCGCGATAGTGATAGACACCGGGAGCGTCTAATCTGTCAGCGATTCGGATCTCTTGGACGCCGGGAGCCAGCGCGACCGATAGCGCTTGGTGCAGTTCGTTGTTGCGGTAGAGCAGGAGCGTCGCGGCGCTCTGTTGAGTAGCTCCTAGAAGCAGTCTCAGGGCGAAGGGCACGCCGGGGGTGACTTCCTCGGGGATCTCGAACCGATCGAGCCAGAGTTCTGAATGCGAGACCGTCAGCGGCCAGACGTGAATGGGGACGCCCTCGCGGCGGGCGAGTTGGAGCGCGCGATCTAAGTCTCCTTGAGTCGGCTGCCCGTCCGAGAGCAAGACGATCTCGCGGCGCCCACGCCGCGGCAGCGTCTCCAACGCTAACTGCACCGCGCTCTCGAGATCCGTCGCTTGGGGGTCGGGGTCGGTCTGAAAGTCGCTCAGGGTTAGAGTCGGCGCGAAGCCCGATTCGATCAACGGCTCGGCGCCAAACGCGATGAGCGCGTAGTACGTATGGGGGGCGGGCAGGGCCAGCGCTCGTAGGGTCTCTCTCAGTTGACGAATATCTGTTTGGATGCTCGCCGAGCGATCTACGAGAAAATACACATAGCGATCAGCGGCGCTGAGGGCGAGGCGCGGCCCGGCCAGCCCCAAGACCAAGGCGCCGAGCGCCGCGAGGCGCAGAAACGTTGCCCAGCGCTCCGGGCGCGCCAGCTCGCGAATCTGCGTGCGCCGCCACCAGAAAAGCCCGAGCAGCCCTCCCAAAATCAGTAAGACCCACGAGGCATCAAAGATCAAGCTCATCGTCCACCTCGCGGCGAGCGCCAACGCCAAAGAGCACCTAGAGAGAACGACGGCCTTCCCAGATACAGAACGATCTCGACGAGCAAGCAGACGAGCGCGGCCCACGCCCCGTAGTGCCAGAGGGGGATCTGCACGCGCAGAAGTTCTTCCGAGAAGACGGGAGCGACGGGCTGCTGGGGGGAAGCAGCGCTCTCCCCAGAGCGATTGATGAGTGACTCTTGCGGGTCAAGATTGACGGCGTAGTCTTGGTAGAATCCCGGCGCAGGAGCCAGCGAGCTGACGTACCGTTCATCAGAAGCGAGCACGGCCTCTGAGAACAACCAGCGCAGGGCGTTCTGCACGAAGATCGGGAAGCTCGGCGTGAGCACGAACGCGGACTCTTGCAAGCTGGCCCCCCAATAGAGCAAGCGCAGCGCGCCGGAGCTGTGCGCCGCGATCAGCGGGGCGTCCTGCGCTACGGCCAGAGGCCGCACGACGGGGCTGAGTCGCACCTCGCGCATCCGCAGAGGCTGCAGATGTGCAAGCTGCACGTGCTCCAGCACCGGGTGCGTTGCTTCTACCCAGCGCACGGGAGTCTCTACTCGCAGATCTCCAACGATCTGCACCAACGGTTCCAGAGAGCTGTTGACCAAGAGCCAGCGTCCCGATCCCAACGCGGGCAGATGAATATTATGAGCGACGATCAGATCAAAAGCCTCTGGAGCAACAGACTCTCTTTCTAGCGCTCGGAGAAACTCAAAGCGCGGCTGGGCGTAGAGCGCTAGGGCGCGTTCCAGAAAGAAGTTGCGCTCCCCCAGCCATAGGATGCGCAGCGTCTTGGGCGCGGGCAAGAGAAAGTAGCGTTCGTTGTCGGGGGAGAACGCATCGTCTGCGTCGAGGCGCGCGACGAAGCGCTGAGCGAACGCGCTCTGGGTCTCGATATGATGAGCCTTCCCCGGCTCTACGGAGATGCTCTGACGAAAGATCTCTTTGTCGTCGGCGAAGAGGCGAATCTGGGCGTTGAGAGTCTCATCGGAGAAGTTTTCGACGCGGCTCCAGAGGGCCAGGCG
>JANWXV010000154.1 GCA_025057405.1 Candidatus Bipolaricaulota bacterium
TGCATCCGGCTAAGACCGACCCCGACCCCACCGGCGGCACGGTGAGCAGCGCCGCGTTGCGCAACCCGTTCTTCTCGATCTTCTTGAGGGTCTCTTCATGCAGACGTTTAATATAAGCGCTTCTCAAATGCTTCTGGAAATCGAACGCCGGAAAAGCCCCCTTCTCAACGGCCAGCTCGGTGCTCTCGTCATAGACGGTATGCTTGATGCGCTCGAAGAGCTTATCCGTGAACGCGATGGCTTCTTCCGTATCATACTTTAAGCCCAGCTTGATGAGCATATCGCCAAAACCCGTAAAGCCCACTCCAATCCGGCGCGAGTGCAGGCTTGCGGTCTTCTGCGCCGCTAGGGGATGTTTGTCGGCGTTATACTCCAAGACGTTGTCCAAGAAACGGGTCGCGTAACGCAGGGCTTTCTCCAAGTTTGTCCAATCTACGTGGGCTTGAGGCGTAAAGCTCTCTAGCACAAACTGAGACAGATTGACGTTGCCCAGACAGCAACAGCCGTAGGGTTCAAGACTGATCTCGGCGCAGGGGTTGACCGTGTGGACTTCCATGCCGTTGTACTCGGTCGTAGATTCGCGCTTGACGTTGTCCCAGAAGATCACGCCCGGCTCGGCCGACGCCCACGCGTTCTTGACTAACTTCTCCCAGACCTCCCGCGCGCGCACGCGCTTCTCAAAACGCCCAATTCTCTCGTTCTCATAGCGCAGCAGAAACTCTTCGTCGCGCTCGACGGCTCTCATAAACTCGTCGGTCACGCGCACGCTGATATTCGCATACTGGACCTTGCGGCGCTCCGGGTCGTTCTTGATCTCAATAAAATCTAAGACGTCCGGGTGATCAACACGGATGGTGATCATGAGAGCACCCCGCCGCCCACTCTGGCCGATGGTCCCCGTTGTGGTCGAGAAGAGTTCCATAAAGCTCACGGAGCCTGAAGAATAGATCGCTGAGTTATTGACGGGTGAGCCTTTGGGACGCAGCACCGAAATATCCGTGCCGACCCCTCCGCCCAGAGAGTATGTTCTCGCCGCTTCTTTGCACCACTCAAAGATGCCCTCAATAGAGTCTTCTTTGATCTGAATTACATAACAATTCAGAAGCGTAGCGCGACGTGGCTGGCCCGCCCCAAACATAATGCGCCCCCCGGGGATGAACCGAAAGTCTTCCAAGAGCCAATAGAACTTCTTCTCCCACTCGCGGCGCCGCTTCGCGTCTATTTCAACAGACGCGATCTCGCGCGCCACCCGCGCCCACATCTCCAACGGGGTCTTCTCTACGATCTTCCCTTCAAGATCGCGCAGCGCGTATTTATCTAAAAAACAGCGAATTCGCAGTTCATCGCCGCCAAAGAATTCCGAAGTCTCTTGAAGCGCTGCCTCTAGTTTTCGGGCCATCTGGTACCCCCTTTGCTCTCTGCTGCCGTGCTTGGTGTGTGAAGCGCTCGCGGGGCTCGCAGCCGCACGCTGCGAATAAAATCACAGAGCTACAACGTCTCGGACGAATGAGTGATCGTGAAGTGTTGTCGCACACCGAAAAGCCGCTTCTCTTGTATATTATAGCGCAAACTTTTCGAAACTGAAAGTGGCCGACATCACCCCGGCTCCCGCTGGCGTTTCTGTGGTAGCATTATGGGGCACGTGTGGGAGGCTGTCAAGGGCGACAGCCGACCCACTTTTTCAATAACTCCGTTCTGGCTATGTTTAAAGCTCGCGGCTCTCGCCGGGACGCAAGATGAGAACTTGGGTTTGCGTCTGAGCCTCGACTCTCTGTTTGAACTGCTCGGCGTCCTGCCGTATCACAGGAAGAGTATTGTAGTGAATGGGGACGACGACCTTGGGTTTGAGCAACTGCACGGCGTCTAGGGCTTCGTCGGGGCCCATCGTATAGTAGCTGCCGATGGGAATAAAAGCCAGATCCAATCCCAATTTTCCAATGAGCGCCATATCGCCAAAGAGCGCCGTGTCCCCCGCGTGATAGATTCTTTTGTTCTCTAGGGTCGTGAGGACGACGCCACAGGGCATCCCCAAGTAATGTCCGTCATGGCTGGAGCTGTGAAACGCCGGGGTGAACTGGACTTTTCCGAAGGGGAAGCTGTGCGGCCCGCCGATGTTCATCCCTTGGGCTTGGGCGCCCTTGGATTGACAGTAACTCGCTAGCTCAAAGATCGCGATGACGGGAGCGCCGGTGCGCTTGGAGATCGGGATCGCGTCCCCCAGATGGTCGCTGTGGCCGTGCGTGAGAATGATCGCATCGGGCTTGAAATCCTCGGGCTTGTGGTTGGCCACGGGGTT
>JANWXV010000155.1 GCA_025057405.1 Candidatus Bipolaricaulota bacterium
CCCAAGCTTCTGGGGCACGATCTCATGCCGGATGATCCCATCGCGTTCCAGAGCAGCTAACTGCCCCCGCACGCCCATAACGGTAATGCCCAGCTCTTCTGCCAACCGTTGCGCCGTCATCGGCCCGTGGAGCTTCAGAAGCTCAAGAACTCTGCGACGCGTCTCCGGCGCGTGATAGTCTGAGATAATCCCCATATGTTTATTATAGCCTACAAGAGCGAATATGTAAACTTTACAAACATAATATTGACAAAATGTTCCTTGAGTGATATAGTGAGATCAATCAACAATGTCACCCAAGATTCTGGGTATTAACGGCAGCTTGAGACGCACAGGCTCGCGCACGCTGCACGCGTTAGAGATCGCGCTGCGCGGCGCTGCCGACGCTGGCGCTCAAACAGAACTATTAGATCTGAAACAGCTCGACCTCCCCTTCTACGATGATCGCCCCGACGTTCAGAGTTATCCCCCATCGGTCTTTGCGCTCGTCGAGCGCGTGCGCTGGGCCGACGGGCTGATTCTCGCTTCGCCCGTCTACCACGGCACGCTCAGCGGTGCGATGAAGAACGCCCTCGACTTTCTCGAATTGCTCAGCAACGACCAGCCCCCGTGGCTAGAAAACAAAGTCGTCGGCTTGATCAGCGTTGCCGGGGGCAACTCGGGAATTAATACTATCAACAGTATGCTGCACACGTGCCGGGCGCTGCGGGCGTGGGTCCTGCCCGCCTCTGTCGTCATTCCGGGAACGGCGTTCGCCGACGACGGCCACCTGCAAGACCCCAACATTAGAGCACGCTTAGCGAAATTGGGCTCTGAGATTGCTAAATACGCCCGGCTTTTTGCTGAGGAGCGTCGCACCGGACGCTAAGCTCACAGACCATGCAGAATGAAGTCCATCACGGCATCTAAGAGATCATCCGATACGGTCTGCCCTTTCCAGACGACCCACCGCAGCCCGATAAAGTGCCCAATCCCCATCAGCATATACGCTAAAAGTTCCGAGTCAGCAGAGCGAATCTGCCCGACGGCCATCGCTGCGGGCAGTGCGGCTTGATAGCCTTGGGCGAGGCGCTCGTAGTACCAGCGCCCCGGAGTCGTCGGAGGGCTGCCCACGAACTCGGCCTCCCGCACGATGCGATAGGCCAGCGGGTGCTCGCGGATGAAGTCCACGAACGCCCGAAACCCCGCGCGCTCGGCCAGACGACGGTCACCAAGCCCATAAATAGAAGCCCTCAAGTGCGCTCTCAACTGCGCGTTGATCTCGCGCACCAGTTCAGCAAAGATGGCCTCTTTGCTGGTGAAGTACTTATAGAACGTGCCGTGCGCCACGCCGGCCGCGCGCACGATCTCCGCGATCTGGGCTTCATAGAAGCCGTGCTGGCCGAAGGCGCGCTCGGCGGCCAGCAAGAGGCGCCCGCGTGTGGAGGCTTGCGCTTGGGGAGCGCGTTGGGGCGGCGTGATCAGCGTGCGCGCTGCTTCGCGTGACGGCGGTGCGGGGGCAGGCCCGCTGATGCCGTGAGTCAGAAACTCTCTCACGACCGGCCAGAGCTGCGGGCAGGGCTGAGGGTGCCAGAAGACCAGATGCAGCGCGAGAAATTCCGTGACCCCCACGAGCGCGTACGCAATCGCTTCGCCCGCGGCGCGGCTGCGCCCGTGCTTGGATAATATCTCGTGATAGAGCTTGGCGATCTGTTGGTAGAGCGCTTTGGGGACTTCGGTGTGCGTGAACTCCGCTTCGCGAAAGATGCGATAGAGCTGCTGATGGGATGCGATAAACTCAAAGTGCGCGCGCAACGCATTCAGCAAGCGTTCGACAACGGGGGCTTCAGGGGCGAGGCTCTGAGCGATCTGGCGCGGGAGCGTTTGGGAGAGTTGGGCCAGTAGCGTAAGCAGCAGCTCGTCTTTGTTGCGAAAATATTGATAGAAAGTTCCGTTGGCCACGCGCCCGCGGCGGCAGATCTCCGCGACGGAGGCCCGGCGCAGGCCCCGCTGCGCCAAGATCGCCGTGCCCGCTTGCAGGAGCCTCTCAAAAGTGGCCACGCCGTGTTTGGTAGTGGGCCGGCGCTGGCGTACGACGCGCATAGTTTATCGTAACGCGACGGGGAAGAGCCTGTCAAGTCTTACAGTATTCTCGATCACTAGCCAAAGGCTCGGAGAATCTGTATGATACTCTCTAGAGAAAAGCTGCAAACGCAGGGTGCAAAGAAGGAGGAAAACCCTATGAAGAGTCTGTTCCGTCGTGTCACCGTCGCCGTCTTATTGGTGATGGCTCTGGCCGTCCCGTTTGTGGGTCA
>JANWXV010000156.1 GCA_025057405.1 Candidatus Bipolaricaulota bacterium
CGCGAAGACCGTCAGATATTCTATCCCCAAGTCGCCGCAGGCTTCGAGCGTGCGGCGCAGGGCGTCCTTGCCCGCGCGATGCCCCTCTTGGACGCTCAACCCACGCGCCTTGGCCCACCTCCCGTTGCCGTCCATGATAATCGCAATGTGTCTGGGAATCCGTGTTGGGTCTAGCTCGTCTAACAGAGCTTGCTTTTGGTCGAGCAAGCTAACGGTTGACGCTTGCGGCATAGCGTTCTAACGCCCCCTTATAATCTTCACGGGTTTCAATATAAGACGCGATCTTCTGAAGCAATCGTGCGGCGCGCGTTCCCAATTCGCTCTCGATCTCGGCCAAACTGGCGCGCACGCGCGAGAAGTGCGCGGCGATCAGCTCTTGGGCGCGCCGGAGCGCACCCGTGCGCACGAACACCTCGCGCACGAAATTCAGCTCTCGATGAGCCTCTTCGGCGCTCTGCAACAGAGAGTCTAAGCGCGCTCGCTCTCTCTGATGGCTCTGGTGCCACGCCCACAGCAACAACGGCGTGCGCTTGGCTTCTATCAGATCAGAGCCTTCGTCTTTGCCGATCTCCACGCGCCCCCCAAACATCCCCAGAATATCGTCTTGGATCTGAAACGCAATCCCCAACGGGACGGCATATCGGCTCAATAGCTGTAATTGCGCATCGTTCGCGCCCCCCAACGCTGCCCCAATCTGCAACGGCCCCTCGGTCGTATAGCCGGCCGTCTTCAGCTCATAGACTTTCAAAATCTCTTCTTCTGTGAGATTCTCTAACGGCTTCAGGCTCAAATCTACATCCAGCAGCTCGCCGACGGCCACGCGCACGATCACATCGCTGAACGTCTCGACAGCGCGGAGCTTCTGCTCCAGAGGAAAATCGGCGCTCAGCAGCATCTCGTAGGCCAACGCCGACGCAATATCTCCCATCAAGAGCGCCATCGCGATCCCGAAGTGCTCTCGTGCAGCCCCAAAACGGCTGCGATAGCGTTCTTGCCCAAAGTACTCCTCCCAAAGCAAGTGCATCGTCTGCCCTTGGCGGCGCTCCCGGCTGCGGTCAATGATGTCGTCGTGTATCAGAAGACCCGTTTGCAACAGCTCAATCGCTACTGACGCTTTTAAGATTTCATCGGTCTCTGGGCCGTCGAGGCAGAGATACCCACAGCAGAAGATCAAGGGCCGGAGGCGCTTGCCGCCGCGCAGGGTGAACTCTTTCAAGCTGAAGGGGTCGCTCCCCGCCAACGTGCGCCGCGCCAGCGGGGGGAGCTGAGCGCGCCTGCGGGCGTGCTCCTCCAGCGCACGCTCTAGCACGCGGTTGAACGCGCTCTGGAACTCCCGCACCACGTGATAGATATCAACGTCGTCGCGGGCGAGCAGCCCGACGATCTCTGATCTCACCAAGCACCTCGCGTCTTCTCGTTACGTGCGATAATATAGAGATAAGACAAAGGGTCATCGTTGTCAAGCGCTTGTGTCTCGTGTGCACGGTCACGAAGGCGCGACCGCGGTCTTCTTCGGCAGATATTGGTCTATATATCTGTCTTCGACGCGGCGCAACTCCGAACGCGAGACCTCGCTCAGCAGCTCCCACCCGAAAGTTAAGCTCTCTTGGATCGTGCGCGGTCGCTCGCCTTGATTGATAAATTCATGCTCGAAGCGCTCTGTGAATCTTAAGATTTCTCGCTCGGTCGTCCCCAAGCCCGCGCTGCCGATGATCGCTGTCAATTTTTCGATCTCCTTGCCCTGGGCGTAGAGCGCGTAGAGCTGGTCTTGCAATTGGCGATGGTCTTCGCGCGTCTTGTTCTTGCCGATCCCCAGGTTCATCAACCGAGACAAGCTGGGCAGCGGGTTGATCGGCGGGTAGATGCCGCGACGATCCAAGTCTCGGCTGAGAATGATCTGGCCCTCGGTGATGTAGCCCGTCAGGTCAATGACGGGGTGGGTGATATCGTCGTTGGGCATGGTCACGATGGGCAGTTGGGTGACGGAGCCTTTCTGGCCCTTGATGATCCCGGCGCGTTCGTAGTTCATGGACAAGTCCGTGTAGAGATAGCCGGGGTATCCACGACGACCGGGGATCTCCTCGCGAGCCGAGCTGATCTCGCGCAGCGCGTTGGCGTAATTGAGCATATCCGTCAAGATCACTAAGACGTCGCGGCCCTTGTCGAACGCGAAATACTCGGCGGTTGTCAGCGCGAGTCGGGGCGTTAGAATGCGCTCAATCGTGGGATCGTCGGCGAGATT
>JANWXV010000157.1 GCA_025057405.1 Candidatus Bipolaricaulota bacterium
GGCATCATGCGCGCATCGAGGAGCGCGATGGCGTTTATTATCTCTTGACGGGACGCGATCCCCTCAAAGATCAGTCGTATTTTCTCTACGGGCTGAACCAAGCCCAACTGAGAAAGATTCTCTTTCCCGTGGGGCATCTGTTGAAGGGCGACGTCTGGAAGATCGCGCAAGAGAATCGCTTAGTCTCGGCGCGCAAGCCCGAGAGCATGGACTTGTGTTTTATCCCCAACGGAGACTATCGGGCGTATCTGAAGCAGAAGTTCGACGGAGCCGTGCGCCCCGGCGAGATCGTAGATACCCACGGGCGCGTCGTGGGCCGCCACGAGGGACTGGCGTTCTACACGATTGGCCAGCGCAAGGGTTTGGGGATCGCGCTGGGGGAGCGCTTCTATGTCGTTGGTTTTGATTACGAGAAGAATCGCTTGATCGTGGGGGACGAGAGCGCGTTGCTCTCGGAGGGCTTGATCGCACGAGACGTTCACTGGGTTTATCCTGTGGACCTACACCCCTTGCCCTCTTCCCGATACAAGAAGGGGAACCCTCACCCTGCACCCTCTCCCTGGAAGGGAGAGGGATGGGGTGAGGGTCGGGAAGGGACTGGGGGAGAGGTCATAAAATCCATCGAAGTGAAGATTCGCTATCGCAGCCCGCGCGTCTTGGCGACTCTTGAGACGCTCGACGACGGGCGCGTCTGCGTGCGCTTTGCCCAGCCCCAGCGAGCCGTGACCCCCGGACAGATTGCGGTCTTCTACGAAGGCGAGCGCGTCTTGGGCGGCGGCATTATAGAAAGAGCGCTACGGCAGACAGATACTCCCCAGACGGTTGTTGGCGAAGCGGTTTCCCTCTAGCTGGGCCGTGCCGCGAAAGTCGTCGGAGAGATAGCCGCACCGACGCAAACGCGCCGCAATGCCCCAACTATTAACTGTTAGAGTATTTCTCATCAACTCGGCGTGCGCGTTGCCGGAGAGCAAGACGCCCGCCTCTCGGTTGGCAGAGATCGCGTTCTCTGAGAGCTTGGCTTCGCCAAAGATTTCGATGCCGGCGCGCCCGCTCTCGCTGATCGTGCTCTCTCGGACTTCGGCCCTCCCCCAAATCTCTAGGCCGTTCTCGCGCTGACGGATCACGCGGCTCTGCTCCAAGCGTACCGTCGCTTCGGGTGAAACGTAAATACCCCAACCGTTTTCGGCGATCTCGGTCGCTTGCACCGTCGCGTGGGCCGTGTCGAGCACATAGACCCCCACCCAGGGGTGGCGCAAGATGCGCGCCTCGCGCAGTCTGAGCTGAGCGCCGCCCCGCACTTGCACGCCCGATGGGCAGAGCAGTTCGGGATAGAAGACGGCACACTCCCGCCCGTGCCGGGGATCGTTGGACGCTTTAAGTGCCTCCGCGAGCGTCAGACTTTCTATAGTGACGACGATGGGCTGGTCGCTGTGAATGAAGATCACAGGGAAGCCCGGCTTAGAACCCTTCACGAGGCTGCGCTCGGCACTCTGCCCTCGGAGGGTTAGCTCTTTGGTGATGACCAGATTCTCTTGACAAACGCCCTCCGAGAGCGTGATCACAGCTTTGGGAGGCGCGCGATCTATCGCGCTCTGGAGCGACTCGCGCTCGCAGTGGACGACGATCTCCGCGGGCGCGAGCGCGACCGTCAGCGAGAGTCCCAAGGCTACGAACAGCCATCTCATAACGCTACGCAGTTGCTAAGGCTCGCAGGGCGCGCTTGACGTAAACCGGAGCCATGCGCTTGCGATAATATAAATGCAGATCGGTGTTGTCCATGGGGCGGGCCGGCCCAAAGACGAGTTGGGCGGCTTGTTCGATCAGCTCTTCAGTGGGGCGGTGCCCGATCAAGAGCTTCTCGGCTTCGACGAACTCTACGGGATGCGAGGCGATCCCCCCTAGCACGATCTTGCATTCGGTCACTGTTCCGTCGTCGGCTTGCTGGAGAGCCACAGCGACCCCCAAGACCGGGAAGTCAAACGACCCGCGCCGGCGCAGCTTCAGATAGATGCTCTTCAGCCCCTCGGGCGGTGGGATGTGAATCTCGGTGAGGATCTCGTCTGAGTTCTTTGCGATATAGTGGATGCCATCGTCGCGGTAGAAGTCTTTGAGCGCGAGTTCGCGTTCGCCCTTGGCGTTGGCCAAGACGATCTTCGCGCCGAGGGCGATGAGCATAGGCGCGCTATCGCTGCTGGAGACGGCCCAGCAGCGGCTCCCTCCCGGCGCG
>JANWXV010000158.1 GCA_025057405.1 Candidatus Bipolaricaulota bacterium
GGGCCGAACTCGGTGCTGTTCGCTTCTTTAAGCCCCAAGACGTTGCGAGCGAACTCGACGACCGCCAACTGAAAGCCGTAACAGATCCCCAAGAACGGAATCTGGCGGGTGCGCGCGCCGTGAATCGCTCTGATCTTGCCCTCGGCCCCGCGATGGCCAAACCCCACGGGAACGAGGACGCCATCTACGCTCTCTAACGACGGCTCGGAGAACTGATCGGCTTCTATCCAGACGATCTCGATGCCCGCGTTGAGCGCGGCGCCCGCGTGGGTCAGCGCTTCGACGTAGCTCACGTAGCTGTCGCGCAAATCCGTGTACTTGCCCACGAGGGCCACACGGGTCTTCGCTTTGGGATGGGTGATCGCCTCGGTGAAGCGGCGCCACTCGTGCAGATCGCGCTTCTGCGACGGGAGCGAGAGCCGTCTTAACAACAGATCCGTCAGCCCTTGGTCTTCAAACTCCAACGGGACGAGATAGATCGAAGGGGCGTGCGGCGCGCTGATGACCGCTTCGACGGGCACGTCACAGAAGAGCGCGATCTTCTTTCGGATAGACTCTTTCAGAGGCTGATCGCTGCGCCCGATGATGATATCGGGCTGAATCCCGATGGCGCGTAACTCTTTGACGGAGTGCTGGGTGGGTTTGGTCTTCTGCTCGCCTACCGACGAGACCGTAGGCACTAACGTTGTGTGCACAAACGCGCAGTGGGGATCGCCCAGCTCTTGGTGCATCTGGCGGATCGCTTCTAGAAAGGGCATGGACTCGATATCGCCGACCGTGCCGCCGACTTCGACCAGCACCACATCCGCGTGGGTGCGCTCGGCCACCCGACGGATGCACGACTTGATCTCGTCGGTGATATGGGGAATGATCTGCACCGTCGCACCGAGGTAATCTCCGCGGCGTTCTTTCTCGATGACGCTCTTATAGATCTTGCCTGTGGTGATGTTGTGATCTTTAGTGAGGTCTGTATTGAGAAAGCGTTCGTAGCTCCCCAAGTCCATATCGACTTCGCCGCCGTCTTCCAAGACGAAGACTTCGCCGTGCTGATAGGGGTTCATCGTGCCGGCGTCGCAATTTAAGTACGGGTCGATTTTGATGGCGGTGACGGCCAGCCCTCTTGATTTGAGCAGGAGCGCAATCGAAGAGGCGCTGATGCCCTTGCCCAACCCTGAGAGCACGCCCCCGGTCACAAAGATAAATTTGGCCATAGAAAGAGTCCCCTCACTAATGCGCATCGAGCTGCACGGCGAGAGATGCTAATGCAAGCAGTCTCTGTGCATTATACTCTTCGAGAGAGAGAAAGGCAAGTCTGTTCTTCTTCTTTTTCTATTTGACATCGGACCAATGAGTATTATATATTCTGTTTTGCGGAGCGCTATGCCAGAGGCTAGATTGATTACTTGCGAATATTGTGAGAAAGCCATAGAGTCCCGAAGAGAGCTTCTCGTAGTGTTTCAAGGGTTTGTTCCCCGCTGTTACCATGTGCCTTGCTATGCGTATGCGCTGAAAGGATTAATCTTATGGGGGGTTCCGGTTAATAGCCTCTGGAACACTTTATGGGCTCTAGGGGGTCCGGTCTTGGGGATATTAGGAGTGGTTCGTTGGATCAATTTAGGATATGCAGACTGGGTATGGTTTCTGCCCATAGGTCTGTTAGCGCTAGGGCTGCGTTTGCTCAGTTTCTATTGGTATGAACGCCATCTTCCCCATAGGGTGCCTACGTAAGGGGACAAGCAGGTGTAGCGCGTTGACGGCGGGGCATTGGGGCGTTACAATTAGAGACAGAGTGCGGGCGTAGCTCAGCGGCAGAGCACTAGCCTTCCAAGCTAGGTGTCGCGGGTTCGACTCCCGTCGCCCGCTCCAGACTTCGTCTGGACTGTACACCTTCGCTCGCCTCCGGCGGGCGAAGAATGAAGCCCACGCGCAGCGTGCGCCCGTAGCTCAATCGGAAGAGCAGGGCCCTTCTAAGGCTCAGGTTGCAGGTTCGAGCCCTGCCGGGCGCGCCACCAGACTGCGTCTGGACTGTACACCTTCGCCCACCTGCGGTGGGCGAAGATGAAAATCAAGCGAAGCTTGTGAGGGACGTAGCTCAGCCTGGCAGAGCACCAGCCTGTGGAGCTGGCTGTCGCGGGTTCAAATCCCGTCGTCCCTCCCACTCCCCAATTTCTAGTACTCATCGTAAAGATTGGCCATCCTGCCAATGATCTTACGTCCGCG
>JANWXV010000159.1 GCA_025057405.1 Candidatus Bipolaricaulota bacterium
CGAGATCGTCGCGCCCATGGTGGAAAACTCCGCGCGACGATCGCGCGCGTTGGTCGCGCCCACGCCGAGCACGCCGGGATAGTTCTTGGGATAGAGGACCTCGTCGAGTCCCGAATTCCCCATCGAATTGACGAAGACGGCTCTGTTTTCTATGACTAGATCTATCGCGTCTTTGAGGGTCTGGCTGTAGCCGCGCCCGCCCCAACTGTTGTTCAAGACTTGGGCCTCGTCGCCCGATTGTTCTAAACCGTCTGGGCCAAAGAGCGCCGCCCAAACGAGACAGCGAGCGACGTTGAAGTCGCCCACATAGCCCGAACGATTTTCGTCGCTTACTAAGCGCGCGTTGAAGATCTGAATGGGCATGATCTTGGCGTCGGGAGCGACCCCAGCGATCCCAAAGCGATCGTCCGCCCAAGCGGCTGCGATCCCTGCAACGTGCGTCGCGTGGGCCTCTTCGCCTTGGGAAGAGTCTGCATTGGGAGGGATGATCTCCCCGGTGTAGCAGTCCATCCCCGGCACTTGCTTATTTATTAGATCAGGGTGCAAGCCATCTAGACCCGTATCTACGATGGCGATGGTAACACCCTGGCCGGTTGCGCGCGCCCACGCCTCTTCGGCTCGGACTAAATCGAGCGCGTACTGTTTCGGGCGCAACGGATCGTTCGCGCTGAGCGGGCGCGTCTCTGCGCGCTCGACGCGGGAGCGGGGCAAGGGTGCGGGTTTGTCGCGCAGATAGTTCGGCTCGGCGTAGCGCACCAGATGCGCGCTCTCGCGCACGCGCTGCAGTGCGTCTCTCACGGTGAGCGTCGCGGGCAGGCGCAAGAGCGCCACGGAGATGCGCTCGATCTTCTGCTCGATCTGTGCTCCCAAGAGCTGGGCGATCTGAGGTAGCGTCGCTGCGTCACGGTAGCCCACCAGCAGCTCGCCCTCGACAAACGGTGCAGAGAGAGACGAAGCAACTCGCTTGGTCGTGGGTTTTTGAGGGGGCAAGAGCGACTCGTGAACGATCTTAGTGCAGCTCGCTAAGCTCCCGAAGATCAGCGCTAAACTCACTGAAAGAATTAATTTGCGCATACGTCACTCTCCTGTGGTGAAGCTGAAGTGCTCTAGCGCAGTTACGCCGACGGTGGGCAGGCCCGTGTCCAATTGAAAGCGATCAATCGCAATCGAGATCGCCGTTGGGTTTTCTGCATCGTCGAGCGCGACGGCATAGGCGATCTCCCATTCGTAGATGCGATAGGGCTGAAGCGTCTCCCAGGGGGTCTGATCGAATTTTTCGTCTTCGTTCCACGTGACCTGCGTATCGTTCTCGATGAACTCTTCTGGCGGCTCCGGGCCGACCCACCACGACGTATCCCCTAAGACAGAATCTCTCAAGACGACGGCGTAGCGTTGGACGTTGCCGACGCGCGGCACGGGCTTCCAGCGGAACGTCGGGCGCCGGCTCACGTTGACGGCCCCATCGGCGGGTGAGAGCAAGCGCACGGTGAAGGGCTTGAGGGGGATGGTGCTCACGGTGGGGGTTGGAGGGCCTTCGTCGCTGCCCAAGAACGAACGCAGATAATAATAGACAGGGTGGCCCACGCGCAATAGGGGGCTGGCATCGCTGAAGCTGGCCCGCTGCGGGGGCACCGTGCCGATGGGTTCAAACTCTTTTCCGTCGAAGCTGCGGTAGACCCTGTAGCCCATCAGGCCGGGGCGCGGGCTGGGCTTGAAGCGCAATTGCACAAAAAGATTTGTGTTTGGAGGCGCGGCTTCTATGGTCAGAGGCGGACCCTCGTTCAGCGGGACTATGAGATCTCTGAGAAAAGCGACTTGTTGTCCCACGGTGACGGCAATCGCTTTCAGGTCGGTCGGGGGAGAGAGTTCGCCGCCTGCAAATAAAATCTCAATCGAGCGAATCACGTGAGTTCGATTGTTATTGACGTCATAGACGACGACTTCAAAGGTCGTCGGGCCGTGGACGCCAAAGAGCGACGGTTCGATGATCTGTTCTCCCGTTGAAGAGGTGCTGAAGAACGCCTGTCGCGGCGCGGTGAGCAGCGACGCGCCGGGGGTCTTGCCCAGCGCCACGTAAATCACGCTGATGTCGTTCTCGCCCCGCGCGTGGACTTCATACGGGATCGGCCCCCAAAGGCGATCCCCCTCGGAGACGCCCTCAAGCTCTACCTCCGGAGGCCG
>JANWXV010000015.1 GCA_025057405.1 Candidatus Bipolaricaulota bacterium
GCGCTATTTAGCCGGGCTGCTCATCCCCACCGAAGGCTCCGTCACCGTAGATGGCTTCGATACTCGCGATTTAGCCCATCTGCGCGAGGTGCGCCGTCGGGTGGGCTTGCTCTTCCAAGAGAGCCATGCGCATCTCGTTGCGCAGACGCCCTTGGAAGAAGTCGCGTTTGGGTTAGAGAATCTAGCGCTTCCTCCCGACGAGATCGAGCGGCGTTCGCGGGCAGCCTTGGAGCGCGTAGGTCTGGAGAGTTACGCGACGCATACGGTAGAGGCTCTCATCCCGGCTGAGCGCCAGCGCTTGGCTCTCGCGGGACTGTTAGCGCTCAAGCCGCGCTATTTTATCTTTGATGAACCCGACATCGCCGCCGATGATCAGCTCTTGCACGAACTGATTCTGTTGTTCAAAGAGCTGCGAGCCGAAGGGCACGGGATTCTGTTGATCTCTCACCGAGAGTTTGGAGAGCGCTTTTACGATCGGGCACTTCGGCTGGAGCAGGGGCGTCTGAGCGTTGTGGAACGTTCGGCAGTGCACGAGTTCGCGGGGTCGCGGGTGGAGAGCGCTTTAGAGCCGCCGAGTTTCCGAGATCGCGAACGCTCTTTTGGGCTGGAGGCTCGGAATCTGAGCTTTGCTTATGAGGGGGCTTCGAAGTTTGTGCTGCGCGATCTTTCGTGTTCGGTGGGGGCGGGGGAGTTTATCGTGTTGCAAGGGAGAGCGGGGTCGGGGAGATCAACGTTGGTGCAGTTGTTGGCAGGCTTAGAGGAGCCAACGCGCGGAGAGGTCTTGGTGAACGGTCGGCCGATCCGGGCGCTGCGGGCATCAGAGCGCGTGCGCTGGGTCGGTCTCGTCTTCCAAGAGCCGGAGCAACAGTTATTAGGGGAGAGCGTGGCTGGGGAGCTAGAGTTAGGGTTAGAAGCGCAGAACCTAAGTGCGCTCGAGCGAGAGGCTCGTGCGCGCTGGGCTTGTGAGTCGGTGGGATTGGATTGGGAGACACTGCGAACGCGTTCGGCGCAGACGCTGAGCGGGGGTGAGCAGGCGCGACTGGCTATCGCAGCGATTCTCGCCCTCGATCCCCAGATGCTCATTCTCGACGAGACGCTCTACGCGCTCGACCCCGACGGCCAACGGCAGATTCTAACAATGCTGCAAAAGCAGCACGCTCAGGGCAAGACGATTCTCTTAGTCGTCTCATCGGTTTTTGACGTGTGGGCCGCGCGCGTTTGGGTTTTTTTAGTTGGGAAACTGATAATAAAAAAATAAAGAGTAGGGGCGAACGGCCGTTCGCCCCTACTCTGGGGTGAGTCCGAGAGGGTCAGTTATTTGCCGCTAGGCCGTAAACAGCGCCAAAGCCCACGACCCCTTGGATGCACACGGTCTTCCCGCCGCCCTGCACCACGAGCACGAAGGTGCCCAAGGTGCTGTAGGGCAGCAGCGCGGTGCCAAAGGAGCCGATGAACCCGATCTGCACACTAAAGAGACTGGTGATCCGTTGGAAGGAGAGCGACGGCCCCAGAGATTGAACAGCCAAAGAGTTGAAGAAGAGTCCGGCATCTTTGATCGTCATCACGCCGGGGAGATTGACGATCGAAGCTCCGCTGCCGACGGGCACGCTGAACGGGTTCTGGATAGGCAGCCCTGAACATGCGGCCGGCAGCGTCACCGGGAAGGGCCACGGGAACGGATACGGATAGGGCCACGGGAACGGGTACGGCCCTGGCACGACGGGGAAGAACCAACCGTAGATGAAGAGCAGCAGCGAGATCGGCGTGAAGAACGGTGGCGGCACCACCACGAGGATCACCACGATCTGGCCAGTGAAGACGTTGATGATCACCACCAGATAGGGGTTGACCTGACAGAAGGCTTGCAAGTAGGTGCCGGGCGGGAGCGTCGCGCCGGAGACGTTAGCGACGCTCTCGGTGCGCATCACGCCCACAAACTCGCATCTATTCTGGACAGCTTGGATGTTGATCTGTTGCGGCGCGTTCCCCAGCGCTTGGGGTTGTCCGGCCGCTCCGGCCATCCCCTGCGCTTGGGCCAGAGCTTGGCTCAGGCCCGCAGCTTGCAGCAAGGGCATCAGTTGCGCCGAGAGCTGGAAGAACTGGAACGATCCCGGCGTGATCACTTGCTGGACTTGGAACTGGCCTCCGCTGGGGGGCGTCTGCGGCGGCTGGGTGATGGGCGTGCAGAAGGGCGGCGTGCCGACGGTGCCGGGTGGGCACTGCTGCGGCGGTTGCGTTCCGCCAGCCTGAACGATCTGCAACTGAGCGACCGCTGTAGCGACTTTGCCCTGCGGCAAGATCGCTTGGATCTGTTGGCCGACGGCTTGCGGGTTGGTGCCCAAGAGCGGGAAGTTCCCGGTTCCCCCTTCTAGCTGGGGGATGCGCTCCGTCGAGGCGATGATCTGCACGTACTCCGGCCCCAGCGGAGGAGCGCAGACCAATTGATAGGTCGCAACACCCGGCAGTTGCTTCCATTCGGTGTCGTTGACGAGGTTGTTGGTTTCAAAGCGATTGGGGAGCAAGCGCGTGACGTTGTTGCCCTGAATATCGAGAATATACGCATAATAAGGGGCTTGATTGGCGCGGTAGCGAATCTCGATCGTCTGGCCGACCGCGCAGACGGGGCGGCTGACTTCGATGAACGCTTGGAACTCCGTAGGTTGAACGACGATCCCCAAGGGCGACGGCTGCCCCTGGCTGAAGCTCGGTGCGCTGCTCACGAGGCTGAGCAGCATCACCCCCAACACGAAGAGAGAGAGACGTCTCATGAAAAGATCCCTCCTTTTAGGGTTGTTGAGACTGTCTTTGGCTCCCCTGCTCGGTTTATTATTTAGAATACGACTCACCCCCCTTTGCAGGGTTCAGAAGTATATACTCAAAAGCCTGGCCAAAGTTTCACCGCCGGGTTGCTACGAAGCCCAATATCTATTATTCTCAAAGGCATGAGGATCTCCGTCATCGGGGCCGGTGGCTGGGGAACTGCCCTGGCGCGGCTGTTGGCGCGCAAGGGGCACCCGGTCTGTCTATGGGCGCGCAGCCCTCAATTCGCTCAAGATTTGGACAGAAAACGCGTGAATGAAAAATATCTCCCCGGTGTCCCTCTGCCCAAGGAGAACCTTCACGTCACCAGCGATCTGACCGAAGCCCTCCAAGAGACCGAAATCGTGCTCTTGGCCGTGCCGTCGTTTGCCGTGCGCGAGACGGCACGAAAGCTCAAGCCGTTTTTGGGGAAGCACGTGCTCGCTGTGATCAATACGGCCAAGGGATTAGAACGCGAGACGCTTTACACCATGTCCAGAGTGCTGAAAGAAGAACTGAAAGAGCTAGCTCAACAAAAAATCTTCACGCTCTCCGGCCCCAGCCACGCTGAAGAGGTCGGTCGGGATGCCCCTACGAGTGTTGTGATCGCTGGCGAGGACGTCCAAACGGGGATCGCTCTGCAGAGGGCGTTCATGACCGAGCGCTTTCGGCTCTATTTTAGCGATGACATCTTGGGGGTGGAGTACGGGGGTACAGTGAAGAATATTATCGCGTTGGCGGCGGGGATCTCCGACGGGCTGGGCTATGGGGACAACACCAAGGCCGCGTTGATCGCTCGTGGCTTGGCCGAGATGGTGCGCTTGGGGGTGAAGCTCGGTGCGCGGCGCGAGACGTTTTTCGGGCTGTCGGGTTTAGGGGATTTAGTTGCTACGTGCACGAGCCGGCACAGCCGCAATCGCGCGGTGGGGTATCGCATCGGCCAAGGGGAGAAGCTCTCACAGATTTTGCAGAGTATGTCTATGGTCGCTGAGGGCGTTTATGCGACCCAAGCCGTGCGAACGCTCTCGCGCGCCCAGGGAGTAGAGTTGCCCATCACGGAAGCTGTCTATGCGATACTCTATGAGAATTCAGACCCTCTAGAGCAATTGAACGCTTTGATGACCCGTGATCCTAAGCGAGAAGGTCTATGAAGGCCCTCACCCCGGCTTCGCCACCCCTCTCCCGTAGCTCACCTACAGGAGAGGGGCCGGGGGTGAGGGCCAAGAGAGGAGCCTCATGTCGCTCAAACGGACGCCCTTGTACGAAGCGCACAAGCGCCTTGGAGCCAAGATGGTCGAGTTCGGGGGCTGGGAGATGCCCATTCAATACACCAGTATTATTGAAGAGCATCAGACGGTGCGCCGTTCCGTAGGGATCTTCGATGTCAGTCACATGGGCGAGATCGAGATTTCCGGGAGAGGAGCGCTAGAGTTAGTCCAAAAGCTCATCACCAACGATGCGAGCACTCTCGCTGCGTATCAAGTGCTCTACTCCCCCATGTGCTACGAGTCCGGGGGAACCGTAGACGATCTGTTAGTTTATAAATTACCCGATCGCTTCTTGTTGGTGGTCAATGCTGCTAATACCGAGAAGGACTTCGAATGGGTGCAAAAAAACGCAGCGGCTTTGTCTGATGTCACCGTCAGAAATGTCAGTGCCGACTACGCTCAGATCGCTATTCAGGGGCCGAAGGCCCAAGAGCTGCTCCAGCCGTTGGTAGAATTATCTCTCAGAGAGATGAAGTATTACTGGGCTGTGCGTACTCGTCTGTGGGACGAGAGCGTTCTGCTCTCTCGTACTGGTTATACGGGCGAAGACGGCTTTGAAGTCTATGCGTCTCCGAAGATTGCCCAGTGCCTGTGGGATGAGCTTCTGAAGGCGGGGGCCACGCCCATCGGTCTGGGAGCGCGGGATACCCTGAGATTTGAAGCGTCTTATCCCCTCTATGGGCACGAACTCTCTGACGAGATCAGCCCCATCGAGGCTGGGTTGGGATGGACGGTCAAAGAGAAGAGCGCAGAGTATAACGGAAAATCCGTGCTCTTGGCGCAGAAGCGTCACGGGGCTTCACGGAGATTGATCGGGCTGAAGATGCTCGCGGGGGGAGTACCGCGTCAGGGGTATAAGATCTTTTTGCACGGCAGCGAGATCGGGTTTGTCACCAGCGGGATGTACGCGCCGACGCTGGAGGGCTTCTTGGCGATGGGGCTGGTGAATAGCTCGGTGTCAAAAGAAGAAGAGTTTGAGGTCGAGATTCGCGGGGAGCGTCGCCGCGCCCAGAGGGTCTCGTTGCCGTTCTACCGTCGGCCGCGATAGCAGCGATGCTAGAGATTCTCGATCTGGGGACGCGAGAGTATCGCGAGGTCTGGGAGCTGCAACACGAGCTGGTCGCGCGTCGCATCGCGGGCGAGATCGGCGATATATTGGTGTTAGTGGAGCATCCGCCGGTCTTCACCGTCGGTCGCGCTGCTTCGCGAGCTGTCCCCAAGGAGATTGAGAACATCCCGTGTTGGGCCATCGAGCGCGGCGGTCAGATCACTTATCACGGGCCGGGCCAGCTCGTGGGCTATCCCATCTTGGATTTGCGCGCTCGCGGGCGCGATCTCCCGCGCTATCTGCGCGATTTAGAAGACGTCTTGATGCTCACGTTAGTAGACTTCGGCATCGCGGCGGAGCGCTGCCCCGGGCTGACCGGGGTCTGGGTCAAAAAGAGAAAAATCGCTTCGATCGGGATCGCCGTGAAGCGCTGGGTGAGCTATCACGGTTTTGCGCTCAACGTCTCGGTAGATTTGAGATACTTTCGCGCGATCCAGCCCTGCGGACTCGATGGGAGCGTCATGACTTCGATGGCCGAACAGTTGGGAAGATCGCTGGAGCTAGAGACCGTCAAGCCCCCTCTGGTGAAACGCTTTCAAGAGATCTTTGGCGGTTTGTGATGGACATCACGCTCGTATCGTAACGACGATCACCGCGAGCTTATTGACTCTTGCCCCCTCTCTGCGCTAGACTGTATTTATCAAGGGGAGACTAGTCATGAGCTTGAAGCGCTTAGTTATCGTCTCACTGATCTTGGTAGCACTTGTATTGACGGCCCGCTCGACAGGCCAGACCCCTGAATTACAGATCGAGCAAATCGTAGATCCTCCGACGTTCTTCACGAAGGGCAGCGGACAATCTCCAGAGTCGGCAGCCGTGAAGATTCTCTTGCGCGGCCAACCCAAGCCCGACAGACCCATTGATCTCGTCTTTGTCTTAGATCGCTCGGCGAGCGCCGATCTCTCTACGGTCAAGAAGATCGCCAAAGAGTTTCTCCATCACTTAAGCGAAGGGGATCGCGTGGGCTTGGTCGCTCTCGCGGAGAGAGCCGAAATGCTGCTCAGTCTGAGCGAAGACCGCGCTCAAGCGTATCAAGTCATTGACGGGCTGACACGGGGCAAGCAGACCGCGCTCGGCGAGGCGTTAGCTGTCGCTCTCGATGAGCTGCTCCAAAACGGGCGCGCTGATGCTCTCCGCGCTATCGTTCTGCCTTCAGACGGAAATAATCTTTTGGGGCGCTTGCCCCTCCCCGAAGCCCAGCGCGCCGGGGAGAATCAAATCCCCATCTACGCTGTGGGCATCAGTGCCAATGTCAATCGCACGGCGCTCAGCCAGATCGCAGCAGCGTCGGGCGGCAGCTTCTTCGGCACCTACAGCCCCAACGTCTATGAGAGCATTCTGAAAAAACTTGGACGTGAGCCGGTGGCTCGTCATCTGCGGCTGACGGTCACGCTGCCGGCGATCTTTATCTTCGAAGGGGCGTTTGAACCAGCTCAAGTTCGTCGCGGCGCTCAGGGAGCGACCGTCTTAGAGTGGAGCTTCCCCGTCGTAGTACGCGGCGAGACACGCACTGTTGCTTTTCAAATCGGCGCGCGCCAAGCCGGAGCCTTCCCCTTAGGGGCCGGCTCACGGTTAGAGTATCGCGATCTCAAGAACAAATTACAGAAGCAGCCCATCCCTGCGGTCGCTCTCAAGATCGAAAAGATTAATAAACCCCCGCTTGCAGCGTTTCGCTTCTCCCCTGAAATCCCCAAGCTCAACGATCGCGTCTGTTTTGAGGCTGGCGAATCGAAAGACCCCGACGGCAAGATCATCCAGTACGAGTGGGACTGGGAGAGCGACGGCGTCTTCGACGCTGTTTTGAAAGAACCGAGGGTCTGTCGTGTCTTCGACGTGGCCGGGACTTTTAATGTAACTCTTCGGGTCACCGACGACGACGGCGCGACGGCCCAGATCACGCGTACGTTCTCGATCAACGTGCCCGCTGGGATCACAGCCCCCGTCGCGGTCGCTATCCCCATCGCGCGCTTCACGTTCAGCCCGACGACACCCAACGCCGGCGAACTCGTGACGTTCGACGCTTCGGAGTCGCGCTCCGGCAATGGGGAGATCGTCCAATACGAATGGGACTGGGATGGCGACGGGACGTTCGACGAGACCGTGACGACTCCGCAAGTGCAGCGGTCGTTCAGCGACTCCGGCCCGCGCACCGTCACGCTGCGAGTCACCAACAGCCAGCAGAAGAGCGCCACCTTCTCGCAGCAGATGATGGTCATCGGGCGCGTGCCCTTTGGGTTTAAGCTAGAGACGCTAGCGACAGCTCAGCTCTTCGGCGGAGAGATCAGCTGGGAGCCATGGTTGCGCTACTACACCCGCGACGGGCGCGTCACCGACGAAGAACTCAAAGACGCGGCGACGCGCTTTGGGATTGGCGTCTATGTGCCGGGGACGCGCTATCTGCTCACCCAACAAGACCTAGAGACGCTCAACCATCTCAATCAGATTTATAAATTGGGGCTGAGCGAGTATCGGGATAGAAGCGCCGCTGAAGCCAAGGGCTATCGGGCGTTCGGCTCCGAAGTCAGCGGGCTGGGGCAGATTTATCTGAACGAAAAGATTCTGAATCAGCCGCTGGCGTTGGCCACGCCGCCCATCTTGATCTATCGAGAACAGAGATTGATCGCCGTGCGCTATGTGGCGTTCTCTGCCGACGAGGGCCGGCTCTTTGGCTGGAGCGTAAGTCGGTGGCCCAAGGCCGGCGACGCTTTTGTGCTGACGGTTTGGTTGATCCCCAATCCCAACGGGCCGTTTGCGCCGTAGCGCCCTCACAGGGGACAAAGTTCTCTTCTCTCTATTGCTCATGGCCCTTCTCTTTTTCTCTCTCTTGGGCTAAGCTCCCGATGGTGAAAGGGGGCTGATTCCCACCGAAGCCGGAGGCTTCGACCAGAGCCATGCACAGAGCTACTTGTGATCGAGAGGGGTGTCTTATACGATCTCTCTTTGTCCCCCTCTCGTCTTCTTTTTATGACTTTTATGACACCGAGAATAAGACTGCTCAAGACCCCCATTGATGCGCTCTCTCTGGAGGAGGCTGTCGCCCGCGTGCAGCAGCTCGTCGCGCAAGGCCAAGGCGGAATGGTCTGCACCCCGGACACGACCGCCCTGTGGCGCGCCCAACAAGACCCAGCTCTGAGAGCGATCTACGAAGAGGCCGATCTCGTCACTCCCGATGGCACAGGGGTCGTCTGGGCCTCGCGCGTGCTGGGCATGGCGCTGCCGGAGCGCGTCTCAGGGATTGATCTGTTAGAAAGGCTCTTCGCGTGCGGGCGCACGCTGAGACTCTTTCTCTTGGGTGCAGCCCCCGGCGTGGCCGAGCAAGCAGCCCTCAAGCTCGCCGAGAGATACCCCAATCTCCGGATCGTCGGGACGCATCACGGTTATTTTCGCCCTGAGGAGAACGAGCAGATGATCGCTCTTATTGATCAAGCGCAGCCCGATGTGGTCTTGGTGGGGCTCGGGGTACCGCGCCAAGAGCGCTGGATGCAAGAGAATCGCGCGAAGCTCCGTAAATCCGTGCTGATGGGGGTAGGCGGCTGCTTTGACGTCTGGGCCGGACGACTGATGCGCGCTCCTGTAAGCTGGCGGCGTTTGGGACTCGAATGGCTCTATAGACTGATACAAGAACCCAAGAGAGTGGCCCGCGTCAGCACGATCCCCCTCTTCGTCTTGGAGGTCTGGGCGCTCAAGCTCTTATATCTCATCATGGGGCGCTAGAATATCTTCGATCTCTAATTGAATCTGGGGTCGCCCTGACCACGTGTCGCAAGCGAGCTTAACTACCAAATCTAGCGTCTCGTGCTCTTCTAAGCGCAGCGCGTGCTCCCCCAAGGAGAACCCGATTGCACCGACTGTCCGTCCTCCAGCTTCAATCAGACATTTCAAGTGATCGCCGTTGCTGCCCACGGTGCGCCAGTGCTTGAGGCGCGCCCCGCGCAAGAGAAATCTGGGCGTCGGATGCCCAATCCCAAAGGGAGCTAAACGCTGCAGATCGTGATAGACTTCAAGCGTCAATTCTTCGGGAGAAAGCTCGGCCTCAAACTCATAGACGGGGTGCTCGCGCTGGGCGAGCAGCTCTCGTGCGTAGCGGCGCAGACGCTCCTTCAGCACCGGGATATTCTCATTGCGAACAGAGAATCCCGCGGCCATAGCATGTCCGCCGTAGCGCTCCAGCAAGTCACGGTGGCCTTCGAGCGCCAAGGCTATATCAAAGCCGGGGACGCTGCGACACGACGCCCGGCTGATCTCGTCGCCCAGAGCTACAATCACCGTAGGACGATGGTGCTTCTCAGCGAGGTCCGAAGCGACCAGCCCCAACAGCCCGGGGTTCCAATACTGTCCCGCCAAGAAGATCAAGTGTTCCTCTTGCCAGCCGGGTTCGCGGCGCAGAAGCTCTTCGGCTTGGAAGAGCAAGTCGTCTTGGGCGATCTGACGGTCTTGGTTGTACGCCAAGAGCGTGTTGGCGAGAAAGTCCGCGCGTTGTGGGTCTTGCGTCGTCAGGAGCAAGAACGCCACGCGCGGGTCGCCGACTCTATTGGCGGCGTTGAGCTTGGGCACGAGAATATAGCTCAGATCGCTGGTCGAGAGGCTGCGCGCGTCCAGCGCGAGCTTTTTGATTAAAACTCTCAGGCCCAGCGAAGACCCCCGCCCGGCGGCGACACACTGCAAGCCGTTGGCCACTAAACGTTGGTTCTCTGCTAGCCCGTCGCGCACCAGCGGCACGAGATCGCCGATCGTGCCCACGAGCACTAAATCTAAAAACTCTTCGCAGGCGCTTGGAGGCTGTCCACAACGCTCATAGAGTCCGCGCAGCAGTTGAAAGGCCACGCCAACAGCCGCTAAGTCTTTATACATATATGAGCACCCCGGTTGTCGGGGGTTGACAATCGCATAAGCGGGAGGCAGCGTTTCGGGGGGCCGATGATGATCGGTGATGATCACATCAATCTGGTGGTCTTGCAGGGTCTTGATAAATTCGACGTCGGAGATGCCGCAGTCGGCGGTGATGAGCACGTGAAATCCCTCGGAGATGAGACGCTGCACAACAGCAGCGCTCAAGCCGTGCCCGCGCTCGCGGTCGGAGAGATCCACTTTGATCTCTTGAGCGCCGAGCTTCTGCAGCCCGCGATATAAGAGCGCCGTACTCGTTAGGCCATCTACATCGAAGTCGCCTTGAATGAAGATTTTTTCACGGCGCTGGAGCGCCAGCATCAATCGGCTCACTGCT
>JANWXV010000160.1 GCA_025057405.1 Candidatus Bipolaricaulota bacterium
CGGTCGGTATTTGTTCAAGATCTCTTTGGGGATGTCGGAGAAGAGTTCGTCAAGATCGTTGAGGCCGATCTCAGCGAGCATCTTGCGCTGGTCTTCCGATGTGTTGGGGATGAACTCAAACGAAGACATCAGACCTCCTTAGCTGCTCTTCCAGCCTCTCTCTGCGAGGGAGAGGGTCATCATCCTACTAAGGGTTAGGTTCCAATATGCCGTTCGTATTGTTCTGCCGTCATCAAGCTCTCTAGCTCTTTGGGGTTGCTGAGGGCGATCACGACGATCCAGCCCTGTTCATGCGGGGACTGATTGATCAGTTCGGGCTTGTTCTCTAGTTCTTGGTTGATTTCGACGATCTCCCCGCTGACGGGGGCGTAGATGGGCGAGACGGCCTTCACCGACTCGACCGTAGCGAACTCTTGCATCTGTTTGACTTTGGTTCCGACCTTAGGAAGCTCGACGTAAACGATATCGCCCAGCTCGTGTTGCGCGTGGTCGGTGATCCCCACGCGGGCCTTGCTGTCTTCTAGCTTGACCCATTCGTGCTCTTTCGTATAACGATATTCTTTGGGATAGGGCATGGACTCGCTCCTTTGTTTTGCGATATATAAACAGTTTACCGTGAAACGGAGAGCGAACGCAAATCTAGCGACGCCACGTTACATACTGAAAGACAAGAGTCACAAAGCCGTCTTTGAACTCTTCAAAGCGCTCGGTGCGTGCCAACTCGGCCAGTTCGCGCAAGCGCTGTTCGACGTGGGAGCGCGTGGCCGGGTCGTCTATGTAATTGCTCGCGAAGCTGCGCACGCGCTCGAAGTTTTTCAGCGCCCCTGCGACGCGCTCGGCGCTCGCCGTATAGTTTTTCATATCGGACATATACGCGCGCACGTAA
Organism: Candidatus Bipolaricaulota bacterium; assembly: GCA_025057405.1. Classification (GTDB taxonomy): domain Bacteria; phylum Bipolaricaulota; class Bipolaricaulia; order RBG-16-55-9; family DRXL01; genus SKYB132. The sequence continues at coordinate 887 of JANWXV010000160.1, forward strand.
GCAGCTCTCTCGCGATCAAAGCGCCCGCCGGCCCACACCGCGCGCGTCTGCCGCACCAGCTCAGCACCGTTGACCAAGAGCGGCTCCAGATAAATAGCCCGATTGAAGACCTGATCCATCACGAAGTCATAAGACCGTCGCCCATCTTCGGTCAGCTCCATCGTCTGCAAGAACGCGCGATACTCCCGACGGACTTGCTCCAGCGATTTTTGCAATATCTGCTGCAAGAGACGGTCTATCTGCTCTAACGAAAACCCGAACGAACAATTGGGCAGCGTCACCCGCTCGCTCTGAAGCCGCCGGTAGAACTCTAAAAACGCGCCGATGCTAGACTGGCGCGCGACGAAGTCTATAAAACTTCCGCCGAAGCTATAGAGAAACCGTCTAGAAGAGCAGCCCGTCAGATAGCTCAACAGATCGGGGGTATCGGTCTCGGCGAAGAGCCGCAGATGTTGGTTCGTAAGCCCAAACTGAAGTTCATCAGGGGTGGCGTCGGCTTTGAAGGTCGCATAGACGGCCAGCCCTTCGCGCAGCGTGCTGGGCTTAGACCCTCCAATGAGCGTCAGATCCAGCACGTGCACCAATTCGTGAGGGACCACTTCTTGAGGCAGGCCGATGCTCAACCCGCCCAAGCCCCTGGGAGTGTTATCTAAATGCACATAGACGGCGTAGCGATTGAGTCTCCCCGTAGCCAAGAGCGCTTGGATCTCCGGGGTAGAGGGCACCGACGTCACATGCCCCGAACAGAGATAGCACCCCGTGCGCTGTTGGTACTCTTCGAGCGACGCATAGACGAAGATCGCGATCTTGCCGTAGAGCGCGGCGTCATAGGGCAATTGCAGAGCACCCTCGATGCCCTTGAGATCGGTTTCGACGGAGAGTGCGATCTCGTCGAGCTTAGTTCTGAGGGGATCGGGGCTGCCCAACCCCAAGCGCTCCGGGGGAGTCTCTTTCCACAAATAGATAAAGAAGCGTTCGGTTTCGTAGCGAACCCAGTCGCCCTCGACGATGGGGTTAGCCAAGACTGCGACGTTCCAGAGAGCCAACCCCAGCACCGTCAATAAGCCATAGTATCTGCGAGAACCACGCATTCCTTTAGCTCCTTTCTCTCTCCCACAGATTCCTAGAGGGTATAGACAGCAGTTTCACACAGCAATCGCTTAAAATTTAGGAGAAAATCAGCGGGAGCCGACGGCCGGAGTCGAACCGGCAACCCACCGCTTACAAAGCGGTTGCTCTGCCGATTGAGCTAC
>JANWXV010000161.1 GCA_025057405.1 Candidatus Bipolaricaulota bacterium
AGAGCGCCCCCAAGGGAAGCCCCCATCTCCATAGGGGCAGCCCATCTTCTTGGATACGTTGCGTCTTTACAGGCTTTTGGAGAAGGAGCAGTCTCACGGCGGCCAAGAGCAACGCCAGACCCAGCACGAGAGAGAAAGCCCACTTGGGCAGCGGCGTCAACCCGCCCAGAAACGCCGCGGGGATGGAAGTCGTCACAAACGGCCATAGCAACTTCCTAGAGAAGTGTCCCGCGCGAGCGTAGTTGGCCCAGCTGAGACCGGAGACTACGAGATTCAGAGTCAGCGCGAGGGGCGCAAAGATCGGGCGCGGCAGCCCCGTCAGGGCGAGGATCGCCAGATAGGCCGAGCCACCCCCGTGCCCGACTGAAGAGTAGAGCCACGCCGCCAGACCAAAAGACAGCGCGAGCAGCCCAATTCCCCCGTCGCTCACTTTAGAAGCCGCGCCCTACGGTATCTACGTGCACGATGTTCTCGCAGACGACCAGTGAGCCTGTCGAAGCGATCTGATGATCCACGCGCGTCCCATCAGGGCGCGTTACGGTCGCTCTGGCGACGCGACCCCCTTTGGGGATATACGCGATGCAGCTCCCGCGCATCTCGCTCTTCCAGTCGGAGGGCGCTTCAAAGCGAATCTCTACAAACGGCCGAACGATCAGCTCATTCGGGATCTGCGGCTGGCTCTGCGCCGTCTGCCACAGCACTTGCACGCCGACTACCAACGACAGCAAGATAGTCGCTGAGACCAAGACCAACGTCAACTCGCGCTTCATCTCGACCTCCTCGCCCTCACTCTGCCCCCTCTCCCTAGGAGGGAGAGAGCCAGGGTGAGGGTCGCTCCTACTCTAACGTGTGCCACGCGTAAAAGCAAAGACGGTTGTCCCCATAAGAGCGCGAGTCGGCCAGCACCAGCGCGCCGTAATCTTCTGCAAGAATTTCTTTCTTAAAAACTTCGGTGATGACTTGCGCTTCAGCGTCCAGAATGGGATGTCGAACCAGATGTTCTAACGCACGGTGTGCCAATCCCTGCCCGTAGGGCGGCCCGACGAAGACCAGATCGAACTGTAAGCGCTGGCGCTCAAACATCTCGATAGCTCTGAAAGCGTCGAGCTGATAGATTTCGGCTTGGAGTTTCAAGCTTCTGAGATTCTTTTCTATCAGGGCACACGCTTCAGGAGAGTGATCTACGAAGGTGCACGACGCTGCACCGCGGCTGAGCGCCTCGATCCCCACGCTGCCCGTGCCCGCGAAGAGATCGAGAAATCTCGCGTCTTGTACGGAATCGCCCAAGATGCTGAAGAGCGCGGCGCGCACGGCTTCTCGCATCGGGCGCAGATGGCGCTTGAGTGGGGGCGAGGGGCTGTGCAGCGTGCGCCCGCCGAACCGGCCTCCGAGAACACGCATGACCTGCTCCCTCTCCCTCCTAGGGAGAGGGACGGGGTGAGGGTATGTGCAAGAACTCGCGCACGACTCTGCCGAACTCGTGAGGGTGCTCGATGGGGGGAGCGTGCCCACAGCGGTCGAAGAAGACCAAGTGGGCTTGGGGGAGCGAGCGCTGAAACTGATGGGCGACGTGGGGCGGGGTCACTTCGTCTTGGGCGCCCCAGACCAAGAGCGTGGGGACTTGGACGTGAGCCAAGAGATCGTCCATGCGGTAGTCGCGGGTGGCCTTGGCGACGCGCAGCAAGAAGCGCACGTAGCGGCGGTCTTGCAGTTGGTGATAGATCGTTTCGATCATCTCGTCGGTGACGTGGTCTTTTTGATAGAAGATCTTGTGGGCTTGGGAGCGGATGAAGTCGCGGTCGGGTTTGGGGAAGTTGCCGTCGGCGAGGTGGCGCTCGTAGAGTCCAGCGCTGCCGGCCAAGATGAGCTTGGTGACGCGCTCGGGGTATTGGAGGGCGAAGTCGAGCGCGACGTGTCCGCCGAGGGAATTCCCAATGAGAGCCGTTTGGGCGACGCCCTTGGCGTCGAGAAACTCTCGGACAAACTCGGTCAGCTCGCGCACTGAAGTCAAAGAGACCGAGCCGTCGAGGGGGAATCGGGGAGCTAGAATATGAAAGTCGTGCTTCAAGACTTCGATAGCGGCGTGCCAGTTCTCCGGCCCACCAAAGAGTCCGTGCAAGAGCGTCA
>JANWXV010000162.1 GCA_025057405.1 Candidatus Bipolaricaulota bacterium
TCCGAAGGGGGAAAGACCCATGACCAAGAAGAAGACGCACAAGGGCATCGCCAAGCGCTTCAAAGTGACGCGCCATAACAAAGTGCTCGGTGCCAAGTCCGGGTATCATCACAAATTGGTGAAACGTAGCTCCAGCCGCAAGCGCCAGGCCCGTCGTGGCTTGCAAGTGCCAGAGGCTCTGGCGAAGAAATACATCGAACTGTTATAGCCCCCTCTTTGATGGTCACCCTGAACGAAAGCGAAGGGTCTGATTCTTCGCTGCGCTCAGAATGACAATTGTGCAAGGGGGAAAGAAGGGAATCTTATGAGAGTCAAAGGTGGGAATAAGAGACTGCAGCGTCGTAAGAAGATTTTAGAGATCGCTCAGGGCTTTAAGGGCAAGCGCCGCAGCTGCTTTCGCATTGCCAAGCAGCGGGTGATGCACGCCCTGCGCAATGCGTACTATAGTCGCAAGCTGCGCAAGCGCGACTTTCGTCGGCTCTGGAATATCCGAATCAACGCAGCGACCCGCGCTCACGGGCTGCCCTACTCTCGGTTTATCTATGGGCTGAGCAAAGCGGGCATCGCTCTCAATCGCAAGATGCTCGCTGAGATCGCCCTGCACGACCCGCAAGCGTTCTCAGCGCTGGTCGAACGAGCCAAAGAGTCTGCGAGTCCGTGACTCTAAAGACTCATTTATGCCTACGCTCAACGTGCACGGGAGCGCGATCTACTACGCGCAGGCCGGCGAGGGCGTCCCTGCGCTCGTCTTCGTGCACGGCGCAGGGGCGGATCACACCCTCTGGGGAGATCAGATCAAAGCGCTCTCTCACGAGTTTACGGTAGCGGCGATTGATCTGAACGGACACGGGCGCAGCCCGCGTCGCGCTGCTGAAGCGGGCATTCCCAGCTACGTCGAAGACGTACGTTCCCTCTGCGAAGCGCTCAAGCGTCCCACGGTCTTAGTGGGCCATTCGATGGGCGGGGCCGTCGCCCTGACGCTGGCGCTCGCTCCCCCGAAGAATCTCCTCGCTTTGGCGCTGGTGGGCACGGGAGCGAAGCTGAAAGTTCATCCCCAAATCTTAGACCTCTGCCGAAATGATTTCGCGGGCGCGCTCGATCTGATAGCGACGTGGGCGTTTGCTCCCCAAGCGTCGGAGGAGCTACGCCAACGCTCTAAAGCCCAGATGGAGCGCAACGGCGCCGAGACGCTCCTGCGCGATTTCTCTAGCTGCAATGAGTTTGACGTCTTAGCGCGTCTGCACGAGATTCAGCTTCCCACGCTGGTTCTCTGCGGCCGAGAAGACCAGCTCACCCCGCCCAAGTATTCAGAATTCTTGCAGAAAAATATCGCAAACGCGCGGCTGGTTCTCATCGAGCACGCTGGACATATGGTGATGCTGGAGCAGCCCCAGGCGCTCACCGAGGCGCTGCGCGCCTTTTGCATCGAACTGAGAAGCTCTTTACAATGAGCGCGTGAATCTGCCCAATGCGTTGACGCTCCTGCGGGTCTTGCTCATCCCGTTTATTATTCTCTTTTTGTTCGTGTCCTCCGGAACTTGGATCGCATTGGTTCTCTTTCTCATAGCTGCTCTTTCTGATCTCATAGACGGCTATATCGCCCGGCGTCGGGCGCACGAGACCGATCTGGGCAAGATCGCCGATCCCATTGCTGACAAGCTCTTGGTGCTGGCGGTCTTGTTGGTCTTTGTGGAGTTTGGACGGATCTCGTCGGTGCCGGTGATGGTCTTGCTGGCGCGGGAGTTTTTGGTGTCGGGGTTGCGGATCGCGGCGGGGGCGCGCGGGGTCGTGCTGGGAGCGGGGCTAGGGGGCAAGCTCAAGACCCTCTCGCAGATGGCGCTGGTCTTGGTGCTCTTGGGAGAACGCGCCCTTGGCCAAGGCGACTCGGCGCTCTGGGTGACAGTGCTGCTGTGGCTGACCGTAGCGCTCTCGGTCATCTCCGGGGCGGAGTACTTCTATCGCTATTGCTCTCTCTATGTCAGGGGCCGACCGTGACTCTCTTGCGGGCGGTGCTCTGCTCCCCGTCGTTGTCGGTCACGGTGAGCGTCACCGTATAATCTCCCGCTTGGGAGAAGACGTGCTCGGCCTGCACGCCCTGCGCGTCTATCTTCCCGTCGCTCTC
>JANWXV010000163.1 GCA_025057405.1 Candidatus Bipolaricaulota bacterium
CGCGGCGACGACATACTCTTGCGGGAGGTTCAGTTCTAGCTCATAGAGATAATTGGGCAAGAGATACTTAAAATACGGGCGGTCGCTCTTGTCGTAGCGTCCTTGTCTAAGCTCAGAAGCGGGCACGGGAACAGGATACCAGCCGAAGCGCCACGTGAACGTCTCTTGAGAGAAGCCCTCGTCGGGGCCAGCGACGTGCGGGAATTTGAGATCGAAATCTATAATCATCTGGACGGTCTCGCCGGGGGCCAAGGGCGCGGGCAAGTCCACCCGCAAGAGCGTCTCTTTGAGAGAATACGTCTGGAACATATCGGGGCCGCTCTCCAAGACGAACGGCAGCTCTGTGCCCTCGGCGCCCTTCACCGAATTGATCTCTAACTTAGCGGGGTCAAAGCCGTACCAATAGGAGCCGTCTGTCACCGCGGGATCGAGATGGGGATTGGGCTCGCGGGCGTAGTTGGGGAAGAGCAGAAAATAAACAGAACTGAGCGATTCTGAAGAATCGTTGTGGTACTCCACGGTCGCGGTGCCAAAGAGCAAGCGCTCTTGCGGGTCGAGCTGAACCTTCAGCAGATAGCGTGGAAGCTCGTGGGCGTGAATCGCCACGGCGATGCTGAGCAACGTCAGCGTGACGGCGAGTGAGACTCTTCGGGCCAATGGACACCCCTCCTTGGGTATTAGACTTCAGCTAATGATAGCACCTCGATCTTGACTTTGCGCACTTCCTTGGGAGTGGCTTCCGCGACGGTCAGGCGCGCCCCGTTGATCGTCAGCACCGTGCCGACTTGAGGGACTTCAGCCAGACGATGCAGCAGCAGCCCGCCGATGGTGACGGCTTCGGTCAGGGGCAGATGGAGCGCCAAGCGCTGATTCAGCTCATCTACCGTAGTCTCGGCATCTACGAGATACGTCGAGGGCGCGAGCTGCTTGATCTGGAGCGCCGCTTTCTTCTCTTCGGGTTCGTCGTACTCGTCGCGGATCTCTCCCACGATCTCTTCGATAATATCTTCGAGGGTGACCATGCCCATCAGCCCGCCGTACTCATCCACGACGATGGCCATATGTTTTTTGTTCTTCTGGAAATCCCGCAAGAGGTCTTTGATGGGCTTGTTGGGCGCGACGAAGAACGCCGGGCGCAAGATTTGGCGCAAGCGCGCTTCACTGAGAAATTCCCGAAGACGACGGACTTCGGATTCGTAGAACGCCTTCTCGGCTTGGAGCTTCTCTAGCTCTTGGGGGCTTTTGGCGGCTTTGATGAGCTTCGGGAGCTCGTCTTGCAGCTTCTTTTTATATTCATCGAGCTTCTGTTTCTCGGCGTAGCCAAATCTCAAGAGATCTTTGGCGTGGAGAACCCCAATGATATTGTCCAAGCTGCGCTCGTAGACGGGATAGCGCGAGTGGCCCTCGCGCGCGATGATCTCGCGCACTTCTGCTAATGGAGTATGCACTTCAATCGCGACGACTTTCGTGCGCGGCACCATCACTTGGCGGGCGACCAGATCGTCATACGCGAAGATCCGTCGGATCATGCGAGCTTCGTCTTCGCCGATCAGCCCGCGCTCTTCGCCCAGCTCTAGCAAGAGCTTGATCTGATCTTCGCTGACGTGGACTGGCTCACGGGCGCGATAGCGCTCCGGCAGCAGCCCCAAAAGCCCCCGCGCCAACGCTTGAAACGTCACCAACAGGGGATGCAACAGTTGCGACAGCCGATAGATCGGCGTGATGATGAGCAGCGTCAGGCGCTCGGCGTTGTTCTTGCCCAGGTGCTTGGGCGTGATCTCGCCGAAAATTAACAGATAGACGGTGACCAAAATCGTAGCTGCGAGAGCCGTCTGCGAGTCGGTCAAGCCGGGGAAGAGATGGAGCGTGAGAATCGTCGCGATGGAGCTGGCCAAGAGATTGACAAAGTTATTGGCAATGGCGATCGCGGTGATGAGCGCAGCGGGATCGTCATGGAGCGCTTGGAGTGCTCTCTGCTTGCGCGGGTGTTCGCGCAGCAAGCTCCTCAAGCGCAGGCGGCTGACCGAAGCAATCGCCATCTCGGACATGGAGAAGAAGAACGAGAGCACGGTCAGGATCGCCAAGAGAGAGAGTCCCCAGCCAAGACTC
>JANWXV010000164.1 GCA_025057405.1 Candidatus Bipolaricaulota bacterium
CGCAGCTCTTCGTTGGCTCATAGACTTCATGAGCGCTGCTGATGCTGAAGCCTAGGAGCGGCGCGCCACCGGGGATATAGATCTTATTCTCCCAAACGGCTGCGCCGATCCCGTGACGGGGAGTGGGCATCGGCGGCTGGGACTCCCATCGGTTGGACTTGGGATCATAGACTTCGTTCTGTTCATAGACGCCCGTGGCGCTCTGGCGATTGCCCTCGCCCCCGAAGACATAGAAGCAGCCCTTCACAATCGCCCCGGCGATCCCCGAGCGCCCCGTTGGCATCGGCGTGAGCGCGGCCCAGCGCTGGGTCTCCAGATCGAAGACCTCGAGCGTGCGCAGCCCCCCGGTGAAGGGCGGGCGGCCTCCGGCTACATAGAGCTTTTTCCCATAAGCTCCAGCAGCGATATGGTCTCGTGGTGTGGGCATCGGGGGGAGCGTCGTCCAGCGATTCGTCTGGGGATCGTAAGCAGCGAAGTCGCCCACGGATCCCGCTGCGCGTGCGCCTCCCACGACGTAGATCTTCCCGTCAATAGCGACGGCCGCGCCGGCAGCTCGCACCGTCGGCATGGCGGCTCTTTCGGTCCAGCGCTGCGTCGTCGGATCGTACTCCCAGAGCGCGTTCGTAGCGTTGCTCAAGGCCGGCCCTAAGTACCCGCCTATAACATAGAGCTTGCCGTTGGCTCCGGCGGCCATGGGGTGATTTAACCCGCGGGGCAACGGTGCAATCTGAGTCCATTGGTCGGTGGCGGGATCGTAAGCTTCGACGACTTCGCTGGTTCTGCGATCTCCGTCGAAGCCGCCGATGACGTAGATCTTGCCCGAAACTTCTGCGACGGCGACCTCGCTGCGCGGCACGGGGAGCGGCGATCGCTTGAGCCATCTTCCCATCTCTTGAGCGCTGGCTAAACTGACGAGACTACCGAGAACGAATGCAATGAAGACCAAGAACCCTCTGGGATACACGATCTCAGCCTCCTCCGGTCACGATCTCTAAATTTTAGCATTCCTTCTTGAAAAAGCAAACCGAAGCGATTAATGCGCACGCGGCTGGAGAAGACACGGAGCATGTGATAGACTGATCATCGGAGGACGATCACTTTGAAAGAGACTCTCAGCGCCTTGACGACTTCCCTCACAATCTCTAAGGTCGAGTTCGAAGCTCGCACACAGAAGCTCCTAGAACACATCAGAGCCGAAAGGCTCTCCGGCGTGGTGCTCTTTGATAATTATTATATTCTCTACTACACGGGCTTTGCGTTCATCCCGACGGAGCGGCCTATCGCGTTGGTGATGAACGCCCGCGGCGAGACGGCGCTCTTCGTCCCAAGACTAGAGCGTGAGCACGCCCAGTCGAACGCCCGCGTAGATCGCGTAGATGAATATTCAGAGTACCCAAGCGAACCGCATCCGATGGAGCTGTTCAAAAAGAGACTGAAAGAGATGGGGATCGTTGGGGCTTACGGGGCCGACACCGACGGCTACCCTTGGGCGCTGGGCTATCGCGGCCCCACGCTGACCGAGCTGCTCGGCAGCACGCCCCGGCGCGTCACGGCGTTCATCGAAGACCAGATGATGATCAAAAGCCCCTCGGAGATCGCGCGCATCAAAGAGAGCGTCAAGTGGGGCAATCTCGCGCATCAGCTCTTGCAGCGCTACACGAGAGTTGGGGCGACCGAGACCGAAGTCAGCCAGCGCGCCAGCGCCGAAGCGACCCTCGCGATGCTGGGAGCGATTGGCCCGATCTATCGGGCGCACAGCCCGTTCGCGCACGGGGCGCACGCGGGCTATCGCGGCCAGATCGGACGGAACGCCGCGATCCCTCACGCGCTCGCCGCCAATATCGTCTTTCAGCCCGGCGACGTGCTCGTCACCGGGGCCAACGCCCCCGTCTGGGGCTATAACTCCGAACTCGAACGCACGATGATCTTGGGAAGACCGTCTGACGAGCAGAGAGAGTGCTTTGAGCATATGCTGGCGCTGCAGGAGACGGCTCTGCGCGCGATGCGCCCCGGCGTGCGCTGCTCCGACGTGGATCGCGCCGTGAGACAGTATTACGAAGAGCACCGTCTGATGAGCTATTGGAAGCATCACGTGGGTCA
>JANWXV010000165.1 GCA_025057405.1 Candidatus Bipolaricaulota bacterium
GTCCATCAACAGATCGTCGAGACGCTTCATAAGTTCGATATATTCTTAGAGAATTACACGATCACCCGCTCGCCGACTCATCAGCGCTTCGTCCACGAGATCTACAAAAAGATGGAAGCGAACGGCTATATCTTCACCAAGGACGAGGAGCGCGCCTACTGTCAGAACTGCAAAAAGTTCTTGGCAGACTCGTTCATCGTCGGGACGTGCCCGCGCTGTAAATACGACAGAGCCTACGGCGATCAGTGCTCCCAATGCGGCGCCATCTTGGAAGCCGAACAACTCATCAATCCCCAGTGTCAAATTTGCAAACAGAGCAATATCGTCTTTCGCAAGACGCGCAATTGGTATTTAGACCTGCCCAAGCTAGAACCCCAGCTGCGCGAGTACGCGAGCGCGCACCAGGACTGGGCACCGAACGTCAAGAACTTCACAGACGGGCTGCTCAAAGACGGGCTGAAGCCTCGGGCCGTCACCCGCGATCTTTGGTGGGGCATCCCCGCGCCGTTTGCCGGGGCAGAAAACAAGGTCATCTACGTCTGGGCCGAAGCCGCTCTAGGCTACGTCTCCGCTACTATTGAGTACTTTGAAAAGCGCGGCGAGCCTGAACGCTGGCGCGACTTCTGGTTCGGCGATAACGTCAAACAAGTCTACACTCAGGGCAAAGACAATATTACGTTTCACACGCTCATCTTCCCCGGACAGTTGCTCGCCTCCGGCGAGGGCTATCATCTCCCCGATCAGATCTCCGCGACAGAACACTTGCAATGGATCGGAAAGCAACGCTTCTCCAAGTCTCAGAAGATCGGGCTGTTCAGCGACGACGCTCTAGAACTGATGGACCCGCTCTACTGGCGCTTTTATCTGCTCTATCATCGCCCGGAGCGCAAAGATATCGAATTCAGTTGGGAAGACGTAGATAACGCCGTCAACGGCGTCTTTATCAATAATATCAGCAATCTCTTGAATCGCATTGTCTCGCTGGCGCATCGCAGCTACGGGGGCGTCTATCCCGAAGCCAATGTCTATCCTGAAATCTTTAAGCAGATCAAAGCCGTCAAAGAAGAGTACGAGAGCATCATCGAAGGGGGACAGCTCGCCGGGGCGCTGCGCCGCGTCTGCGACTTGGCAGTCCTGGGCAACGAGTACGTGCAGCGCAACCGACCGTGGGAAGGGCACAAGCCCGAAGTGATGCTCACGGCGCTGCAGTTAGTGAAGGCCGTGACGCTCTTGCTGGAGCCGTTCGTGCCCGCCTTCTCCCAGAGAGCTTACCCGATCTTGGGGGTGAAAGCCTCGAACTTTGACGACGCGCTCAAGATCGAGACCGGCACGAAGCTCGGTCCCCCTGAAGTCTTGTTGCAAAAGATCGAGATCAAAGCGCTGCAAGAGAGATACCAACAGATGAAGACCGCCTAGCGCGGGCAGAGAAGGAGGCTTCTGAAAGAATGCTAGAGCTGGCACGACTGCCCAAGCCCTATCCCCGCCGTTTTGTCCCCAAAGACGCCGACATGGGCGACTGGGCGCAGATCGAACCGTTGTTAGATCAATTAGAGCGACGTTCCCCCAAGAACGGCCAAGAGCTAGAGCAACTCCTGCTCGACTTCTCAGAACTCGCTTCGGCCATCTACGAAGAGGGCGCTGTCCGTCGGATTCGCATGACCTGTCAGACCGACAACGAAGAGCACAAAAAAGCCTTTCTGCACTTTGTAGAGAATATCGAACCCAAACTCAAGCCCCGTGTTCATCAATTTCGCGTGAAGTACGTGCAGACATCGGCTCGCAAAGAGCTGCCCCAAGCGCGTTATTTGGTCTTCGACCGCAGCACCGTCAACGCTGTGGAACTCTTTCGCGAAGAGAACGTCCCGCTGGAGACCGAAGCGACCAAGTTGGGCCAAAAATACCAGACGATCTCCGGGGCGCAGACCGTCCACTTTGACGGCCGCGAACAGACGCTCCAGCAGATGGCCAAGTATCTCGAAGAGACCGACAGAACGCTGCGCCAAAGCGCTTGGGAAAAGAGCGAAGAGCGGCGGCTGCAAGATCGCAATGCTCTCAATGCGCTCTATGACGAGCTGATCGAGATTCGCCAGCAGATAG
>JANWXV010000166.1 GCA_025057405.1 Candidatus Bipolaricaulota bacterium
GAACCTCGTGCGCCCGTGACCTACCCGACGGCTATCAAGAACATCACGGCAGGCAAGCTCGTTCGCGCTCTGCGACGTGACGGCTTTGTGCCGCGTCGTGCGCACGGGAGCCTGATCTTTATCCACCCGGATGGTCGGATGGTCCCTGTGCATTACCACCATTCTGGTCAGGTCTTCCCGCCCGGCACGTTACGCCAGATGCTCGCACAAGCCCGGTGGACGCCCGATGACCTCAAGCGCCTGAAGCTGATCCCCAAGGGCGATCCGTGAGCATCTCTTCTAAAGCTGTGGCAGCAAGGGGCCGAGCGCGTTGTGCGTCTGGCCCCCCTGCTGAGGCCCTCACCCCCGGCCCCTCTCCCGTCGGCACCGACAGGAGAGGGGCGCTGCTCCCCTCCCCGTGTCGGGGAGGGGCCGGGGGAGAGGTCTCCCCAGCAGTATAATCCTCGAGCGTGACAAAAACGTGACAAGACGGAAAGCGCGATGGGATGATTATTTTAGCTTGCGCGCTGCTAAGCGTTGGCTGATTGGGCTATATGCTGAGGCTCTTCCCTTCGCTCTGCTTATAAGTTCAGACGCATCTTATGACCAACGGGTACCCATAGACGCGGCTCCATAGATCAAAGAGCAGCATCGAGACCTCGGTGTCAGTGAGAAAGAGCGGGGAGATAGTTCTCTGTTTCAGATACTCGCAGACGCCGTGATAATTGGCAAAATCGCCGTTGTGCACGAGCGCTTCGTGCAAGCTAATGAACGGGTGTGCGCCGCTGGGGTGCCAGACGCGCCCCTCGGTGGGGTAGCGCTGATGGGCGATCCACCCGTGGGCTTGGAGATTCTCTAACTGATAGTATGGTAGAACCTCCTTATAATCCGCACATGGATCAACCACGCTCTGCTTGGACTTGCTCACTCAACCAGCGCAGATAGCTTTCACTCCCTGCGACTACAGGGACGGCCAAGATCTCTGGCACTTTATACGAATGCAGCGCTTTGATCGTCTCTTCTATCCGAGCGAAGAGCTTATGCTCGGATTTCGCAATGCAGAGCCATTCTTGAGACTGCTCGATCTTCCCTTGCCACCAGTAGAGGCTCTCTATCGGCCCGACGATCTGCACGCACGCCGCTAGACGCTTCTCCAGGAGTGCACGCGCGATACGCTCGGCCTCCTCCTGGCTTGCTGTTGTCGTGATGACCTGGACATACTCTCCCATAGGTGTCACGCTGCCAGCTCTCTAAGAAATCCAAGCACAATCGCGATCTCATCTTCAGTCAAAGATTTCTCAGCACGGGCGACGCGCAGCACATCGTCCCAATTCACCAGCGAGTGCAGCGCGATCCCGTGCTCTTTGAGCGTGTCGCGCGCGCGATGCAGCTTGGCTTCTTCGGAAAAATACTCAAAGACGCAGAGACAGTGGTGCACCGTGCCCCCGGCTCGCTCGATGCCGCGCGTGAAGTTCAGCTTGCTTCCCCCATCGGTGACTAAGTCTTCGACCAAGAGCACGCGCTGGCCCGGATGCAAGACGCCCTCGACTTGCGACGATCTTCCGTACTCTTTAGGGTCTTTGCGCACGTAGATCATGGGCTTATCAAGTCTCTCTGCTAAGAACGCGGCGTAGGCGATCCCAGCGGTCTCGCCCCCGGCGATGACGTCTATCGCTGAAAGCCCGATGCGCTCATGCGCGATCTGCGCAAAAGATTCTATGATCTGCGCGCGCGCTTCTGGGAACGAGATGAGCCGTCTGATATCGACATAGACCGGCGAGAGCCGCCCCGACGCTAGGCGAAACGGTTCACTGGGACGAATCTGCACCGACTCTGTCTGGAGAAGCCGCTGCGCTAGGTTCATAGTCTGATAGTATCATACTTGATTTTCGCAAAGCTCACAATGGGGGGCTTGACACTTAGTTAAGGGAATTATTATATTTTATGCACCCATCTTTTATTCAGAGGGAGGGTTGTTCATGCTGCGGCGCATCAGCGGGGCTTCGTCGAGGAGAGTTAGTCGGAGGGTGCTGTTGGCCACAGTGTTGCTGGCCGTAGCGTTGAGTTTCAAAGAGGCGTACTTCGTGCCGGTGGCTCAAGCGGA
>JANWXV010000167.1 GCA_025057405.1 Candidatus Bipolaricaulota bacterium
AGAGACGGCTTTGTCCTTGTGCGTCAAAAGGGTAGCCATCAGACGTACCGTCATCCCGACGGCCGGACAGTGACTGTGCTCTTCCACCGCTCTGGTGAGACCTTTCGCCCCGGCACCTTGCGTGCTATGATCAAGGACGCCGGTTGGACAGAGGCCGACCTGCGGCGACTCAAGTTGCTCACATAGATTCATCCCTTCTCTCCCTTCACGATGCGCAAAAAGATCTCTTCCAAGTCGGGATACTGCTTGCCTACCGACTCTAAGCGACAGCCGTTCTCTTTGAGCACGTCAATGATCTCGTAGACTTTCTGATCGTCGAGCAGCTCCGCTTCGATGACCGTGCGCGCGCCGTCTCTGCTAATTTTGATGAGATCGAACTGCTCTTTGAGCTTCTGTTCTTGCGCTTGGCCGAGATGCCCTTCGATCTCGAAGCGATAGGCGCTCGCCGTGAAGAGCCTCTTCAGATTCTCGATCTTGTCGTCTACTACAATTCTGCCGTGATTGATGATGATGACTCGCTCGCAGATGTCCTGAACGACGTTCATGTCGTGGCTGGATAGCAGAATAGTTCGCTGGCCCTGCTCGGCCATGCGCTTTAAGATCCACCGAAGCTCATAGCTGGTCTCGACGTCTAGACCCAGTGTTGGCTCATCCAAGAGTAAAATTGGGGTGCGCTTGACGAGCGCGCAGGCGACGGCGAGTTTCTGCTGCATCCCGCGCGAGAGCGCCCGCGCCTGCTCATGCACTTTCTCTTTCAGATTGAACATCTCGATTAGTTCATCAATGTAGCTTCTGACCGAGCGGAGCGACTGCCCCTGCAAGCCCGCGAAGAATTCTAAATTGTCCCTGACGGTGAGGCGCCAGTAGACGTTGCGATTGCCCTCTAAGACGGCCGTGACTCTCTCGAGGGCCGCGCGCGGGTTTCTGATGGCATCAGCACCGTCCACCCAGATCTCCCCAGAAGTTGGGCGCAAGATCGTACAGATAGATTTAATGGTCGTGGTCTTGCCGGCGCCGTTGGGGCCGAGCAAGCCGACGACTTCGTTCTTGGAGACGCTGAACGAGACGTTATCTACAGCGACAGTTTCGCCCCGGCGACGACTGCGATAGAATTTCGTGAGATTTTTCACCTGTAGCACGGTTTCATCAGCCATCCATGAACTCCTTTCTCGGAAACGAGCGTATTGAATAGCGTTCATCTCTTCAGTCGTTCGATCTCTTCCGTGACTTCTTTCAACTCCTCCTCAAGTTCGGCTTTATACTCTTCCAGATCGCGTTTGTACTCTTCGAGCATCTTCAGATACTCTTCTCGTCTGGGGAAGCGCCATGGCTCGAACGCCCGAAACGGCCCAAACCGATGCATGTAGAACCCAAACGGAAAGTCAAACCCGATGAAGATCCCGCGACGACGCATAAGAGTCACCTCCGTAGTTTATCTCTTCTGGATGCGAACATCCCCACTTGAGGTCTCAATGTTGATCTGGGCGCTGGGGCTGTCGCCCACAGTGCCGCGCAGCTCGTGCTTACTGAGCTTGCCTGTCACTGTTAAGGGGAAATCCACCTCGATATCGCCGGCGCTGGTCTCCACAGCAAGCGCAAAACGCGCGTCCGCCGGCAAGCTTATTGAGACATCCCCAGAACTCGTCTCGAGTTGCCAGCGAACGCCTGTTCCTAACCCCGAATCTATGCGAATATCCCCACTTCCCGTGTCAACGTCAATGTTGCCACCGATCTCTTGGAGCACGACATCGCCCGAACCGACATCTATCTGCACATCGCCTGCAATCTCGCGAAGCTCAATCTCCCCGCTGCCGGCCTCAGCGCTCACCTTGGCCGCACCCGCAACTTTGATATCGCCGCTCCCTGTATCAACGGTGACTTCTCGCTCTATATGAGCGATGTGAATATCGCCGGAGCCGGCCTCGGCGCGCACCGGCCCGCGAATATCCCGGATGAGCTGATCCCCAGAGCCGGAATCTATCTTGGCTTCGGTCTCATAGGGCACTTGGATATCAAAATCTATACCGAGAAAAGGCCCTAGAAACCAAGAGATGCTCTCGCGATA
>JANWXV010000168.1 GCA_025057405.1 Candidatus Bipolaricaulota bacterium
CGGGACGCCCGCTGCTTGAAAGCTTAGCGAAGCCCGTCCATTGGAAGCGCTTCTATAGACTAGATGGGCTGCCTCATAATACCGTCAACGACGTGCTGCTCGACGAGAGCGGCGTGCTCTGGATCGCTACGCACGAGGGCTTGGCGCGCGTCTCTCTCTCTCAGATTGAAGAGAAGAGCGCATGGAAGAGCTATAAGAGAGCGACCGCCCCCGAACTCGTCAGCGAGCGCTTATTGAGATTGGCTCACGATGGGACGAAGCTCTACGTGGGCACCGACAAAGGGCTGCTCCTCTTCGATCCCGCTACGGAGCGCTTTGAGGCTGTTGCAGAGCTGCAAGGCGAGCCTATCAACGATCTCGTAGCCGTGGGCGCGACGGTCTATGCGGCTACCAAGCGCGGTGTCTATCGGCTCTTCGCCGGTCAGGGGGTAGATTGGGTTGTCGAGGATCTCCCGGTGTTGAGCCTCTCTGTATGGCGAGACGAACTCTGGTACGGCACGGAGATCGGGCTGTTTCGGGTGACGTCGGACACGCCCGTCTTGCAAGAGTACGCGATCACGGCGTTAGAGAAGAACGCGCCAGCAACGGTTTCGATGTGGGTTGGCCCCAAAGCCCAAGAGACCTATCAGATGCCCCTGTGGCAGCTAGACGGCACTGTCACGGAGTACTCTCAAGCGCAGACGCGTCTGAACGGGCGAGATGAGTTTCGGTTTGCAGACATTTCAGCCGATAAGAACACCGATCGGGGCTGGCTGGCCCAGCTCAGCGCTGAGTATAAGCTGGGCACGCTCGATCTCCGAGCATCTGTGGAGAGCATCGTCCCGGAATTCTCAGCGATCGGGCGCGAAGAGCGCCAAGACGCCCACCGTCTGAAACTGGGCGCGAGCCTCCCTGTGTTCAGCCATCTCACGCTCTCCGGGGAACACACAATGGGCTTCTCGGAGAGATTCAGAACTTTCTCGATGAGCGATGCGCTGCGCGCTCAGTGGCAACCGTGGGAAGACGGCCCCAAGCTCAACGGCACGCTCTCTCTAGAACTGCTAGAGCAGAATCGCTTTGATCGCACTTCGGGCTTCGACACGAGCAAATTCGCCTATGGCATTAAAGCTGAGCACAAGCTGAATATCGCGCATCTGATGCCGTTAGCGCAAGACCTCGCGGTCAGCGCGGCGTACGACGGCGCGATCACCGGCGGAGCATTAGCACGCGCTCTCCTTGATTCTAAGTTCACTCTGAACGCGACGCTCGCGCTGACGCCGAGCTTAAAACTCAAAGGAACGTTGGGATTTAGTGAGCGCGTCAGTCCGGGGGTGCGCAACGCTCCGGCGCGCCGCGACGGCGATCTCTCGTGGAGCCTCGGAGGCGATTGGCAGTACGATCTGGGCTTTTCCAAGCTCAGCACGTCGTATACGCGCGCGATGCGCCAGCGCCTCCCCGGCGGGCGCGGCTCCCTCGACGAGAACGCCAGCGCCGACTTGCGCTTCAGCGATGTTGTGATAGACACTGCGAAATTGACTCCGACCCTGGTTCTCTCGGCGCGGCGCAATCTGCCCTTGGGAACGCAAGAGAAGGGCGGCGCTCTCTCGCTCTCTGCTGAGGGGCGCGTGACGGCGCTGTGGCAACCGTTCTCCGGGTCGCTCGTGCTGAAGCAGAGCTTCTCGACGGATGTGCGCTCGGCGCGCGATCTCATTCGGCAAGACTTGAACGCCAATATCGAGTGGGCGCTCAGTCCAGAACTCAAACCCAGAGCCGATCTGGGGCTTTCGTTGGATACGCTCGTGCACCCGACGCTGGGGCGTAAAGAGACGCTCCGGTCGCGGGCGCGGCTCGCGCTCTCGTGGGATCCGCCGGGGGCATGGCGCACAGGAGGCGATCTCTTCTGGCAGATGACCCTCAGCGAGCGCGAGCGCACGCAGACTTATGAGCTAGGGAGCCAGAGCGCTTGGAATCCTCTCGAAGAGTTGGGATTGACGCTCGATGCGCGCGTGGCGTTCAATCTGGGCGTGCGGGATCAGAAGCCCGTACAAACGGCTGATTGGGAGCTGGTGCTCAAGGGC
>JANWXV010000169.1 GCA_025057405.1 Candidatus Bipolaricaulota bacterium
GATCACCGACGCGCTTTTCGATCATAGAGCGATCACCTTTCTTTATTGAGAGAGATGTGCGCTATTATAGAGAGTGCATGGGAGACTGTCAAATGATGCGCGGCCCGTACCGCAAGATCATTGTCATAGGGAGTTGGGCGTGGCTGTAGCTTCAGGGGATGCGACAAACGTCATCTACAGAGATGACGCTCATCATGGCGACGGGCGTGCCCGTTCCTGAAAATCTAAGACGTCCGTCGCTTGTATCTTGCAGCCACAAGCGCAACGAGACCACAGAAGCGTTTTGGTGCGCCCACCTCCTTCTGAGACACCTACAGCACCAAAACCTTCCACTGCCTCCTTTAGAGCGAGGGCTTGGCCCCCCTCCGCCAAGCCCTCCCCCTCGCATCTTCTTAGATTTTAAATTTAATTTGTTGATTGATCACGACTGTTCTTATGCGTCTCCACAAAGCGCACCCCCCACAAGATCACCAAGACCAAGACCGTGGAGAAAAGCGCCAAGAGATACTCTCCCGCCCCCGCGGCCATCCCAATCGCCGCAATCGCCCACAGCCCCGCCGCGGTCGTCAGCCCGCGCACGGCCTCCCCCGCACGAAAGATTGTCCCCGCCCCTAAAAAGCCAATCCCCACTACGATGTTCGCTGCGATCCGTGACGGATCCGTCCCCGCTCCGGCGAAGGCCACGCTCGACAGCACCGTGAAGAGCGCCGACCCGAACGAGACTAACATATACGTGCGCAAGCCCGCCGGGCGCTGCGCCCGCTCGCGCTCCCATCCGACCACTGACCCCAAAATCGCCGCTACGACAAGACGCAACAGCAGCTCCCCATTCAGCTGCAAAGAGATCCCCTCCCTTGGATGCTCTCTGAGTTGCTTCGTCATCCTGAGCGCCCGAAAAATCAGACCCTTCGCTGGCGCTCAGGGTGAGACTATCAGTGAAAATCAGTATAAGATAGAGCACTCATGCGCGCGCGCCGATGGCTCTATAGGTTGCTTCTCGCTCTCTTAGCACTGATCGCTTTCGGCTTCTTCTTCTCGTTGATCTTTTTTGGGTGCGGGATCTGGCGCATCCCGTGCTAGAGCGCCTCGAAGACCGCCGCGATCCCTTGACCGCCTCCGATGCAGAGACTCGCCACTCCAAACTGCGCTTTACGACGACGCAGCTCGTGGATGAGCGTCAGCGCCAGCCGTGCCCCGCTCGCCCCCAACGGATGCCCCAGCGCGATCGCGCCCCCGTTGACGTTGACCCGCTCCCGGTCGAGCTTCAGCTCGCGTTCGACTGCGAGATACTGGGCAGCAAAGGCTTCGTTGATCTCCCAGAGCGCAATCTCTTTCATCGAGAGCTTCGCTTTTTCTAACGCGCGCTGCGACGCGGGCACCGGGCCGATCCCCATATACTTTGGCTCGACGCCACACTGCGCCCACGAGACGACCCGCGCCCACGGCTTGATCCCCAGCGCTTTAGATTTCTCTGGGCTGGCTACGATCACCGCCGCGGCTCCGTCGTTGATGCCGCTGGCGTTCCCCGCGGTGACGTACTTGTTGCCGGGGAAGGGCGCGATGGGGAGTTTGGCCAAGCCCTCGAGCGTCGTGTCAGCGCGCGGATGCTCATCGGTGTCCAATAAGACTTTCTTGCCCTTCTGGTCTAGTTCAATCGGCGCGATCTCTTCTTTGAAAGAGCCGTTCTGCATCGCTTTCACAGCGCACTGCTGGCTGCGCAACGCGAATTCGTCTTGTTCTTCACGAGTGATCCCGTACTTTTCGGCTAAGTTATTGGCCGTGCCGGCCATCGTAAAGTTGCAGTAGGGATCGAGCAGAGCCTCCCAGAGATAGTCTTCGAGCTTGGCCGACCCCAGACGCAGCCCGAAGCGCGCCCCGCGGATCATAAACGGCGCTTGGGTCATATTCTCGGCCCCGCCCGCGACCACTAAGTCCGCTTCGCCGGTCTGCACGAGTCTAGCCCCTTGCACGATCGCTTCCAAGCCGGAGCCGCAGAGCCGATTGACCGTGAGCGCGGGGACGTGCACCGGCACGCCCGCGTAGAGTCCCGCG
>JANWXV010000016.1 GCA_025057405.1 Candidatus Bipolaricaulota bacterium
TGCCCTCCTCCGTTTTGTACCGCTTTAGCAGCGCTGAAGTGTCCAGATAGAAGGTGGGCATACAGCTAATGCATCTCTTCGTCGCGCATCTCTCGGACCAGAGCGCTTAGCTCGTGGTGTCCCAGGGCTTGATCGAGCCGGCGGCGCAGCTTTCGCAAGTTACTGGGTTTCCTATACTGAGCTTGGAGTTCACGGAGGCAGTCTTTGAAAATCTCGCTTTCCAACTTGTAGATCCCTAAGCCTATCAGTGTTTCTAACTCCTCTTGTGTCTCTTTCAGCGCATCGGATTTCAAGGCCATATTCGCTCCCCCATCAAATCTTTCTCAACAGGATCGCTGAGTTATGCCCGCCAAACCCAAACGAGTTCGAGAGCGCCACCCGCACCTGCGCGGGACGAGCTTTGTTGGGAACGTAGTCTAAATCACACTCTGGATCGGGATTCTCTAAGTTGATCGTCGGCGGCAAGATGCCCCGATCAAGAGCCATCAACGTCGCGATCGCCTCGACCGCGCCCGCTCCCCCCAACAGATGCCCGATCTGCGACTTCGTCGAACTCACAGCGAGCTTGTACGCATGGGCACCGAATAATCGTTTGATCGCCCGCGTCTCGCTAATATCTCCCAAGGGGGTTGCCGTCCCGTGCGCATTGATGTAATCTACTTCTTCGGGACGGACGCCTGCGCGCTCCAGCGCCATCCGCATTGCTTTGCGTGCGCCCTCGCCGTGCTCGTCAGGAGCCGTGATGTGCCCCGCATCAGCGGTCATCCCGATGCTCGCCAGTTCAGCGTAGATATAAGCGTCCCGCGCTCGTGCGTGTTCTAAACTCTCTAAGATCAGAATGCCCGCGCCCTCGCCTACGACAAATCCGTCACGGTCTTTGTCAAACGGGCGCGAAGCTCTTGCGGGTTCGTCGTTGCGGCGCGAGAGCGCCCCCATCTGATCAAACCCCGCAAACGTCAAGGGCTGCGTTACAGATTCTGTCCCTCCAGTCACCATCACATCAGCGTAGCCGTAGCGAATCATATCGGCGGCCAAGCCGAGAGCGTGATTGGAGCTGGCACAGGCTGAAACCGTCCCGTAATTAGGCCCCCGCAACCCCCACTCAATCGAAATCTCCCCGGCGACGGCGTTGGGCATGAACATCGGCACGAAGAATGGGCTGACGCGCCCCGGCCCCTTCTGCAAGAGCGTATCATAATTTTCTGTCAGGGCTTCGATATTGCCGATCCCCGTCCCAATGACGACCCCAATGCGATCTCGGTCTTCACCCGAGAGATCGAGACGCCCATCGTCGAGGGCGAGCCGGGTCGCGGCTAGCGCTAATTGGCTCGAGCGCCCTAAGCGCCGTGCGCGTTTTTTGTCCATAAACTGTAACGGGTCGAAATCGCGAATATACGCGCCGATCTTCGCGCCCACGTCCTTTAGATCAATCAGATCGTCCACACGGCCGACGCCACTGCAGCCCTCGGCTAGCCCCTGCCAGAAAGCATCTTTCCCCATGCCAATCGGCGTAATGACGCCGATCCCCGTGATGACGACCTTGCGCACTTCGTTCATAGAAGACTTCTCCTCAGCGGCCCCTATCATATCGGATTGAAGGGGGCAAGAGCAACTTGCGAATTTCCCTTTCATCGGCAAAATCTTTATAATAGCCCGCGTGAACGTCTTGGTTCAGGGTTTGCTCTTTCTGCTCTTGTTGAGCTTTGGTGCTCTCTTGATGGGCACGGCGCTGACGCCGGGGATTCTCTTGGTGGTGGAGATAGCACGGCTCACCGAGGGCTGGCCCGGCTTGGGGCGGGCCTTCGCGTTGGGCGTGGGGGTCATGGTCGGGTACTTTCTCTACGGATTTACGCTGATGACGCTGATTGTGCTCATCAGTAAGCTCTTGCCCAAGCCCGCCGAAGGGGAATACCCGTATTTTTCTAGCCCGTCTATCTTGTGGTTCCTCAACGATGCGATTCTCTTCCCCGCTTCGAAGACGTTTATAGACTTTGTGCCCTTGAGCGGAATTAATATTCTTTATTACAGATTGCTGGGGGCCAAGATCGGGCAGGGCGTCCAGCTCAACGCGCAATTGATAGATTGTTGGCTCGTCGAGATCGAAGACAACGTCGTCATTGGCGGTGGGGCCGTCATCGTCTGTCACGTAGCTGAAGGGGGACGGCTCAAGCTCAGGCGCGTCAAGATCGGCCGGGGAGCGACGGTGGGGATGGGAGCGTTGGTGATGCCCGGCGTCGAGATCGGCGAAGGGGCGCTGGTTGGAGCGCACTCGGTCGTCTTGAGCAACAAAAAAATTCCCGCACGCACGACGTGGGTGGGGTTGCCAGTCCGCCCGGTGCGCAAACACCGCTCTTGATCTCTTTCGGTTCTTTTGTATATACTCAGATCGTATGAGAGCGACTCTCTTGCTATTAGCTGCGATCGGGTTAATCACAGGCTGTACGGGGGAGCGTCAGCCGCCCTCCATCTCTTCTTCTGAACCCGCGCAACAAGAGCAAGACGCCGAAGAGCAACGCAAAGCCGACGAGCGCGAGATCAAAGCGGTGCTCACGCTGCTCACTCAAGGGTTTGCAAGGCTGGACGTGCAGCTCCTTGAAGATCTTTGGGCTTCTGATGCGACGATCATTGAGGACACCATCAGCTTCAGCAGTTGGGCACAGTATCGCGATCAGCATCTTAAACCTGAGATGGCCCTCTACTCTAAGGAAGACTCTGAATGGGTGATCGCCAACGCTCATATGGAGATCGAGGGGACGCTCGCGTGGGGGCAGTTTCACATCTTTTATGCGTTCACCCGTCTTGTAGATAACCAGCGCCTTCTGGGCGAGGGGCGCGGGACAATTGTTCTCATCAAGACCCCCCAGGGCTGGAAGATCCTCCATCTGCACTTAAGCCGATAGAGACGCAAAAGGGTGAAGATCGTGATTGACTTCTCAGTACCAGAAGAGCACCGGCTGCTCGTCCGCGGGCTGCGCTCATTTCTAGAGCGGGAGATTCGCCCTCTGGAGGAGCAGTATCGTGAGTACTTCGAAGACGAGCGCAAGCGCCTCCAAGACGATGGCAGCCTCGTGCCGAAAGTCAAAGAGATGATAGATCGGGTGCGGCGGCGCTCGGGGGAGTTGGGCTACTATGGGATGCACATGCCCGAAGACGTTGGAGGCAGTGGCATCAACCGAGTCGGGCTTTTCTTCGCCCAGAAAGAAGTCTGGCGTCACGGCTTGGGCTTGAATGCTTATCTCTTGGCTGGCCCCGAAGGCCCCAGCCCCATGCTCCTGCACTTGAACGAGGCCCAGCGCAAAAAATATCTCTACCCGCTCGTCAAGGGCGAGATCACCACGTGCTTTGCCCTCACCGAACCCGAAGCCGGCTCGGATATCAAAAATCTCAAGACGACCGCCGAAAAGCACGGCGATTACTATATTCTCAATGGGCTGAAGACGTTCATCACCAACGCGGCTCACGCTGACTTCGCCCAAGTCTTCGCCGTCACCGATCCCAAGCTCTATAAAGAATCGGGCTACTCCGGCGTGACGGCCTTTATCGTAGATCGCGAGACCCCCGGCTATAAAGTCGGTCGGATCAATCGTTCTATTTTGGACGACGGCAGCCAAGCCGAACTGATCTTTGAGAACTGTAAAGTCCCTAAAGAGAATATCATTGGCGAAGAGCAGATGGGCTTTTACGTGGCGATGAGCTGGATCGGCATAGGGCGACTGAACATCGCGGGGATGTGCGTCGGCTTAGGGGAGTATCTGCTGAAAGAATCTGTAGAGTACGCGACGCAGCGCACGGCGTTTGGCAAGCCCATCGCGAAGTATCAGCATATTCGCGGGATGCTGGCCGACTCGGCCGCCGAACTCTACGCGTGCGAGCAGCTCGTTCTAAATTGCGCGTGGCGCTTGGATCAGGGCGAGCAGATCATCAAAGAGAGCGCCATCGCCAAATATTTTGCGACGAATATGCTCTATCGCTTAGCCGATCGAGCGGTGCAGATTCACGGGGGCATGGGCGTGATGAAAGAGCTGCCCATCGAGCGGGTTTTCAAGTTGGCCCGTGTGCTGAGAATCGTCGAGGGCACCGACGAGATCCAGAAAGAGACGATTGCTAAATCTCTGGGGCTATAGCCTTTTGCTTTTTTTCCCCAAGCCCGATATACTGTGCAGAATGCGCATCAAGATACTCTTAGGAGTGCTCAGCGTTTGGGCGCTGGATCAGCTCAGCAAATATCTAGCGTTGGCGTATTTAGAGCCGGGACGCTCGTTGGCGATCCTCCCCGGAATCTTTCATCTGACGCTGACGTACAACACCGGCGGAGCTTTTGGGCTTTTCTACGAGTACGGCGATCTCATCGCGATCTTAGCCGCCGGCGCGAGTCTCGTGATCTTGATGATGCTGTTATGGAATCGGCCGCGCCAGCCGACGATGACCGTGGGCTTGATCGGGATCGCCGGGGGTGCGCTGGGCAATCTCACCGACCGCTGGCTGCCGGAGCGCGGCGCGGTGATTGACTTTCTCGATTTTCGCATCTGGCCCGTGTTTAATCTGGCCGATACGGCGATTGTGCTGGGGACGGGATTGGTCTTGCTGGGGCTTTTGAGACGAGAGGGGGAATAGGGTGTTCATCGCGTTGGAAGGACTGGACGGCTGTGGCAAGTCCACGCAGTTGCGCGCGTTGGCCCAGCGACTCCAGCAATCTAAGATGGACCCCGTGATCGTCCAAGAACCCGGAGGCACCCCCGTCGGCGAAGAGATCCGTCATATCTTGCTGCATAGAGAAGAGTTGAAAATGGCTCCGTTGACTGAACTGTTGCTCTATGAGGCTTCGCGCAGCGAGCTGACCGAGACGGTCATTCGTCCGGCGCTGGCTTCGGGACGGTGGGTCTTGACCGATCGCTATTCGCTCTCTAGTGTAGCCTATCAGGGCTACGGGCGCGGGCTGGACTTGAGATTGGTTCGTGAACTCAATCGCATCGCTACGGGGGGTCTGGATCCCCAGATGACGTTCTTAATTGACGTGCCGGTGGAGGTCGCGTTGCAGCGCAAGGGGAGAGCGAGAGATCGTCTGGAGGGATCGGGAGTGGAGTTCTATGAGCGAGTTCGTCGGGGGTATTTGACAGAGATCTCCCGGATTTCGGGAGGGGTCTTGCTCGACGGTCAGAAAGAGATCGCTGCTCTCAGTGAAGAAGTGTGGGGCTATATACGACCGTTGGTAGCAGCGCCATCGTGAAAGGAGGAAAAGAAGCTTATGGAATTTTCTTGTGGACGGGATGAGTTTCTCTCCGGGGTGAAGGTGGCCGGACGGGCCTTGGGCCGCGCGACAAGTATGCCAATCTTGGCGGGCTTGAAGCTCGAAACCAAGAAGAATCAGTTGACCTTGGCGGCTACAGATTTGGAGCGTTCGATCTGGTGCTCCGTGCCCATCGAGAACCGCGGCGGGGACGAGGCCTTGGTGCTCAACGGGGAGTTGCTCGCCAAGATCGCCCAAAACCTGCCCGCGGACACGCTGCATTTTAAGACCATCGAGGGCACCGGAAAAGTAGAGATCACCTGCGGGAGCGCCGTCTTCGATCTCTTTCGCCTGCCCTTGGAAGATTATCCAGAATTGCCCAGTCTTCCCAGCAAACGGCTTTGTCTTCTGGAGAGCCAGAAGTTGGCGCGCGGTCTAGAACTGGTCACGTTCGCGGCGCTTTCAGCCAAAGAGACGTCTCGGCTGAGCCTCACGGGCGTGAATTTGGTCTTGGAGAAAGAGCAGCTCAAGATCGTGGCGACCAATGGGTATCGTCTGGCGTGCAAGACGGAACCGTTAGCGAAGAAGGCCGATGCCGAAGGGGAATTTCTCGTAGCCGCAGATTCGCTGCGCGATCTCGCGGGCATCTTGGCGCAAGTCGAGACCGAACACGTCGAAGTCTATCAGTCCGAGAACTATCTCTTCTTTAAGATGGGATCGGTAGTTTTTGTGGGTCGGCTTATTGAAGAGGCCTATCCGGACTTTGAGAAGGTCATCCCCAGAGATAATTCTATTGGGCTGATTCTCGAGCGCAAGGGCTTTCTCGAGGCGTTGCAGCGCGTGCAGATTACCGCGGCGGAAGAGTCCGACGCCGTGATCTTGAACGTAGAAGACGGAAAGCTGAAGATCAGCTCGCAAGCCGCCGAGAAGGGCGAAGCCCAAGAGGTCTTGGAGCTGAAGAAGAAGGCCCAAGCGATCAAGATCAGTTTTCGCGCGGAGTATCTGATTGACGCGCTCAAGCGTCTGCAGAGCGATGAAGTGCGACTGTGGTTGGCCGATGCCGAGAGCGCGGGGCTGTTAGAGCCGGGAGAGACCGAAGCCGACCAAGGCTTCTTGTACGTCTGTATGCCAATCCGAATGGACTTCTGAGCGCGGTCATTCGCGGTCGTTCTTGCGCCGACGCAAGAACGTCGGGACGTCCCAGTCGTCGGCACGACTGCGGTCGCGTCGGATGCTGCGCTCGACTTTCTCGATCAGCTCTTCGTCGTCCTCCTCTTCGAGTTCGAGTTGCCCTCGCTTGGCTAACTCTTCTTTGCTCAACTCTTCGTGTTGCTGGAAGCCCGTGGCGATCACCGTGACCCGCACGCGCTCACAGCCCTCCTTCACGACGGCACCAAAGAAGATCTCGGCTTGCTCGGAGAGCGTATCGCGCACGAGAGAAGCCGCTTCGGTGACTTCTTCGAGAGAGAGATCGGGGCCGCCGGTGATGTTCAGAATCAGCCGTTGCGCCCCTTCGATGGAGCCTTCCAAGAGCGGACTGGTAATCGCGTTGCGCGCCGCGTCGCGCATCCGATTCTGCCCCTCGCCCTCGCCGATGCCCATCAACGCCGTGCCAGCGTTGCGCATCGTCGCCTTGATGTCGGCAAAATCGAGATTGATCATCCCCGGCACGGTGATCAAGTCCGAAATTCCCTGAATCCCCTGACGCAGAATCTCATCGGCGAGTTCAAACGCTTTGACCAACGGCATCTCCGGAGGGGCGACTTTGAGCAGACGATCGTTGGGGATCGCGATGAGCGTATCTACGTACTGGCGCAGCTCTTCGATGCCCTTCTTGGCGCGCTCGGCCCGCACGCGCCCTTCAAACGAGAAGGGCTTGGTGACGACGGCGACCGTGAGCATCTGCGCTTCGCGCGCCAGGCGTGCGATGACGGGAGCAGCGCCCGTGCCCGTCCCGCCCCCCATCCCCGCGGTGATGAAGACCATCTCGGCCTCATCGAGCATCTCGATCAATTCGGCTTCGGATTCTTCAGCGGCCTTGCGCCCGACTTCGGGATCGCCCCCCGCGCCCAAGCCCTGCGTGAGCTTCGTGCCGATCTGCACGGTGCGGTCAGCCTCCACGATCGAGAGCACCTGCGCATCGGTGTTGACCACGACCAGCTCGACGTCCTTGACTTTGGCCTTCTTCATGCGGTCCACGGCGTTCCCGCCGCCACCGCCCACACCGATAACTTTGATCCGTGCTAAACCGTTGCGGCCCATAGTTCCTCCCGCCGACGGCCCGATCATCCTCGCAGGAAACGATTGAGCCACCGCATCAATCTCCCAAAAAGGCTCTTCCACCCATCTCCCTGGAGACGAGCTCCGCCCCACTGGCGCACCCCCCGCTGCTTGCCAAACCGATGAACATACTCTTTCGAGACGACCGAGTACTTCACCAAACCAATCACCGTCGAGTAGATCGGGCTTTCTACGATGTCGCGCAACCCGTGAATCCCCGTGGGATTCCGCCCGCGACGCACGGCAATATCATAGCGTTCCGAGACGAACTCCGGCAGCCCTTTCAACAGCGACGTGCCGCCCGTGAGCACGATCCCCGCGGGGATCAGATCGCGATAGCCTACGTCCTCGATCTCGCCCATCGCCAGATCGAACAGCTCTTCGAGTCTCGGCTCTATAATCTTAGCGAGCTTGCGCTTGGAGATGAGCTTCTTCTCTTCTGCCAGCGTCGTGATCTCAATGCGCTCCTCTTCGGCGCTCTCGTCGGTCAGTCGGGGCAAGCCCTCTTGAATCTTGATCCGATCTGCTTCTTCATACGAGACTTTCAAGCCCACAGCGATATCGTTGGTGATGTGCTCCCCCGCGATGGGCAGGATCTTGCTGAACCAAATATCGCCGTCGCGGAAGATCGCAATATCGGTGGTACCGCCGCCGATGTCCATCAGCGCGACGCCCAGCTCTTTCTCGGCCTCGTTGAGCACGGCATAACTGCTCGCCAAGGGCTGGAGCACGATCTGGTCAACTTCGATGCCTACGTTGTTGACGCAGCGAATAATATTATGAACGGCCGTAATAGACCCGGTAACGATATGCACGTCTACTTCGAGACGTGTGCCGGTCATTCCTACGGGATCGGTGATCCCCTCTTGGCCGTCAACAATATACTGTCGAGGAATGACGTGAATGAGCTGGCTGTCCGGGCTGATCTGGACGGCCTGAGCGTTGTCAATGACGCGCTGGACGTCTTCCAGAGCGATGATGCGACTGTCGCGCGAAATCGAGACGGTCCCAGAGTTATTGATGCTGTTGATGTGCCTTCCGGCGATGCCGGCGAAGACGTGCTCGATCTTGACATCGGCCATATTCTCAGCCTCTTCGATGGCCCGCTTGATGCTGGCCGTCGTCTCGCCGATGTCCACGACGACGCCCTTCTCTAAGCCGCGCGATGGGGCCTTCCCCATCCCGATGATCTCGATATTTCCGTCCTCGACGTTACAGACCAACGCGACGACTTTCGTCGTGCCGATGTCCAACCCAACAACGATCTCCCCCATTCCCATCACCACCCCTAATCTTTCGTTCGTGCCAAGCGATCCCGCACGACAGCCATTCCTCTCCACCGCAGATCAAGAGCGCGGTGGCGCGCTTGGGGGAGCGCGTCCACCAACGCTTCCCATCGCGTCCATTCCCCATGAAGATCGTAAACAGTCACCCACAGATCGGGGCCACCCCGCAGAGATAAGATCAGATCGCTCCCGATGAAGCGAACGGTCGTGATGCGATTCAAGAAACGCCCCGGGGCATTGAGAAGTGCGCGCATGGGAGCAAGATAGAAGAGATCGCGCAGGCGCAGGCCACGCTCTGTCTCTGTGGTCTCTAAGCCGGAAAAGACCGGCCCAAAGAGCGTTTGCGGCCGTGCGTGCGCGAAGAGAAATCCCGCGTCGTCGCTCCAATAGAGTGTCCCATCGGACACTCGCACCAAAGCCCACGGCTCGCGCTCTTGCAGCGCGACCCGCACACCGCCCCAGAGAACTCGGTGCACGTGGGCTTCACGAACCTCAGGCAGCTCCAGCAGCGAGCGCTCCGCGGCTGCGAGGTCCGCGGTCAACCAGTTTGCCCCTACTTGAAACGGGAGCCTCTGAAAAGCTCTCTCGGCTTCTATCCTCTCACCACCCTCAACGACAATCTCTCGTATGGCTATGTACTCGCGCCACGGTAAGAAGCAGATTCCTACCAGCGCTAACAACCACCCTAACCGGCGCACATCGTCTCAGGCCACGACGGCCAGCTCTAACTGTAACTCGACACCAAAATATTTAAGCACATAAGACCGGGCGATGTCAATTAGCTGGAGGACGTCGCGGCTGGTGGCCCCCCCCTCATTGATGATAAAATTCGCATGCTTTGCGGAGATTACCGCTCCGCCCACCCGATACCCCTTGAGTCCTGCTTGGTCGATCAGTTGGCCGGCTGGGGGGGCCGCTGGGGGGTTGCGAAAGACGCAGCCGGGGCTGGGCAGCCCCAAGGGCTGGCGCTCACGCCGGCGCGCTAACAGCGCCGCCCCATCCCATGATCTCCCGCTTCCTATGCGGAATTCCCCCTCAATCACGATCAGCTTCTCCTCTTGAAACCGGCTCATACGATAGCCGAACCGGCAGTCGTCCCTCTCTAGGGTAATCAATTTTCCGTCAAAAGTCAATGCCCGTACCCGGGCGACAACCTCGGAGATCGAGCTTTCGGGGATCCCGGCGTTCATCACCAAGGCCCCGCCCACACTGGCCGGGATGCCCACCAGAAAATCCAGCTCGCGCGACCCTTGCGCGCGCACCGCCGAGATGATCCCCGCCAAACTCGCCCCCGCTTCGGCCTTCATAATATTCTCTTTGATCTCAATGCGCCCAAAATCTGGCCCCAGCTTGATCACAATGCCGCGCACCCCTTCATCGGGGAAGAGAATATTCGTCCCGTTCCCAATGATTCTCCATGAAAGACCGTGCTCCTGCGCAAACGAGATCGTCTCGCAGATATCTTCTACCGAGCGCGGCAAGACAAAATAATCAGCCTTGCCCCCGATGCGCAACGACGTGTGCCGGGAG
>JANWXV010000170.1 GCA_025057405.1 Candidatus Bipolaricaulota bacterium
ACAGCTCCGGCCTCATCGCGCGCCGCCACGGTGATCTCATCGCCATCGGGCGAGATCTGCACCTCGCGTTGCCCCGCGAAGAACGGGAACTCTGCCCCTAAGAACGTCGCTACGTCGCGGCGCTCCAAGCTCACTCGAGCGCGAAAGCTCTGCAACCCGCCCACGATGCGCGTTAAAATGATCGGAATTTTCACCGTATCGCCCACGAGCACGCCATCCACGCCCACAACCAATTGCGGGGTATCGGCCCCCGCCGCGACTTGGAGCTGCCCCTGTGTGATGGCGACGTTGAAGCGATTCAAGCGATCGTCCACCAGCTCGACCACCGTGACGTGGACTTCGGTGCGCCCTCCAAACGTACCGCGCAGCTTGATTTCCGCAAGCTTGATATTGGTCGCACCCGCGATGAGCACGTCGTCTTGGTCGTCCACGCGCACGTGCACGGAGTCCCCATCGGGCGCGATCTCAAAACGCGCGAAGGCGCGTAGCGACGGCTCAAAACGCACGCTCTCGATGGCCGCGACTTCGGGAACTTCTACACGGACGCGAAACTCGTAGTGATGCAGCCCATTGGGAGCGGCGTTGAGCACAACCGGAACCCACAGAACAGCCCCTAACGAAAGCTGCTCGCTCTTGACAGAGATCGTCTGCGCTTCAGCAACGAAGCCAAATCCCAAACCGAGAAGAACCGCAACTCGTATCAGCCACCGCATTGTGAATCTCTCCCCCTTATGGTTACTTCTAACGAGAAAGATACACATCCGAAGGGCGGATGTCAAATGCGCGTCAGAAGAGTCGGCGCTCTAGCGTAAAGCTGCCGTTGCTGAAGCCCTCTGAGCTGAACTCCAGAACGAGCCTTCCCGTCCAACGCGAGAGCGCCCGCTGGATACGCACCGACGCGCTCACTAGCTCATAAAATCTTAGAGAGAGCGCGCTCTCGATAGACAAGCCCCAGAGCTGACCGTTGGTCGTGATCTCGGTTTGCAGATCGAGATCGCTCAGATCGCTCCCCATCAGATCGAGCTTCACTTGGGTCTGCCATCCCCAGAGCGACCGGGAGAGATCGAGCGTGACCATCTGCAAGCCGTCGGGGCTGAGCATCGCCATCAGATTGAGCGAGAGCGATCCCAAAGAGCCAACGGCCATCATCTGTAGGCTTGTCCACGCTAACTGAGAAGACTCTAACGAGACTTGCAGCAACAGCCCGTCGAACATCCCGTCGAGCGAGAGGCTCTCGCTCTCTAACCCCCGGCTGGTCACCGTCACGCCCGCGCTCACGCTCCACAGCTCCCAGGAGAGACCTAGCTCAATCGCTTGCGAAGTCAGCCCTTGTCTCTTCAGCGTCGCCGTCATGGAGAGCGTTGCCCACTCGCTCAGAGAGCCGCTCACGGTCAGCGTCTGCTCGCGAAAGCCCTG
The DNA here is from genome assembly GCA_025057405.1 of Candidatus Bipolaricaulota bacterium. Taxonomy (GTDB): domain Bacteria; phylum Bipolaricaulota; class Bipolaricaulia; order RBG-16-55-9; family DRXL01; genus SKYB132. Next base: position 1,417 of record JANWXV010000170.1, read on the forward strand.
TCTATCCAAGAGAGTGCTCGCCGTCAGATCGCCCACATCAAACGAGCGCGAGACGTTGAGCGCGACCCGCTCGTCCATAAGCCCCGTAGGGGCGAACTTGGCGCTGCTCGTGAGATTCAGATCGCTGGGGCCGAGCTTGAGCTTGACAGAGCTGCTCTTGAAGTGCCCAACGCTCATCTGAAGATCGCCTTCGATAGTGAGCCAATCGCTGGGGATCAGTTTCCATTTGGTCTCGGCGCTTCGGAGTTGATGGGGAGTGAACTCGGCTTTAGCAATGGCTTCTAGCTCAGGCGCTTTATACTCCGAGCTGAATTTCGTCTCCCTCCAGCCCTGCGGCGCAAGAAGCGCGCTGAGAGAGAGAGTCAACGGAGCGCGATGGTGCTTGAGCACGATTTCAGCGTACGGAGGCTTGAGCTGGGCTGAGTCAAACGGGAATACCGTGGCGAGCGTCAGCGTGCTCTGCGCAAGCGCCCGCGCGCTCACCAGCAAGACTAAACAACAGCTTAAGCAGAGCGCGCGTCTCACGGAGTAACTGTTTGGATCTCAATCGTGCGCGTCAGCGAATTGGTCGCGCCGCGGTCGTCGGTGACGGTCAGCTTCACCGTGAATCTTCCGGCGCTCTTGTAGATGTGGGTC
>JANWXV010000171.1 GCA_025057405.1 Candidatus Bipolaricaulota bacterium
CTGGCACGTTGCCCTAGGCATGGACGATCTGGAGACTCAGACGATCAAAGTCTATGCGTTCGGCGCGGCCGAGCACTATCGCAAGCAATACGTCAACCCCGAAAACTATCAGGGCTTAGAAAGACTCTTATATTATTTGCGCTTGCTCTTCACGACGCAAGCGGGCAGCATCATCGAGTGGGATATTCTCCAAGAGCCGGGGATGACCCGCGAACGCTTTCTCTCTAGTCCCGATCTGAGACTGATCATTCGCATCAGCGTCGAACAGGCCCAACGCATCCGCCAGACGATTGCTGAATATATCGCGCAGCTCCAGCCCGACCCCGTGCTGAGCAAGCCGTGGCGCAAAGCCTGGTACGGCGAAGCCGTGCCCTACAGTCTCTTTGGCTTTAATTGTGCGACGTTTGTGGCACGCTTGCTCTTCGCCGGTGGCGTCTACACCCAAGCCCATATTGTGCATAACGCTCTAGTGCCCAAAGACTGGCGACTGCCCTCGAATCTGATCAAAGACTATCTGAACTCGAATCTTGTATCTGCGCCCACGCGCTTTTAAAATCTCCCAGCAGGAGGACGATGACTCTATGTTCGTTCGCATGTGGATGACGACGGATCTGGTGACCGTGCCCCCGGAGACGCCCATTCTCGAAGCCCAAGATGTTATGAAGCGGCACAGCGTGCGCCGGTTGCCCGTGGTCAACAAGCGTGGCAAACTGCTGGGGATCGTCACCAAGAGCGACATCCAGGAGGCCGGGCCGTCGGATGCCACAACGCTGAGCATCTGGGAGCTGAATTATCTGCTGGCGCGCACGACGGTAGAACAGATCATGGTCAAAGCCGAAGATTTAATTACCGTCAGCCCCGACGACCCCATCGAGCGCGCCGCCATGCTGATGCGCAAGCACAAGGTCGGCGGCCTGCCCGTCGTCGAGGGGACTCAGTTGGTGGGCATCATCACCGAGTCGGATATTTTTAAGATACTGTTGGAATTGATGGGCGTCTATAAAAAAGGCTCACGGATTACGCTAGAGCTAGAAGACCGTCCCGGCGCGCTCGCCGACGCGTTAGAAGTCCTGCGCGAGCATGAAGCCAATGTGCTGAGCATCGTCACGTGCGAAGAGTGTCGTACTGCTCCCCATCGCGCCGTCGTCGTCCTCAAGATAGACGCTTACGACTGGCGCAAGATCGTCAAAGACCTCAAAGAGAAGAAGATCACCGTGCTTGATGCCCAGAACACCAACGGCTGGGAGTAGGAGCACGGCGTTACCGTGCTCCTACTTGGGGGGCTTGGTGATCAAGATGAGCAGGGCAGCAACAGCACTCAAGACCGCGAGAATCGTGAACGCTCCGCCCCAAGCTCCGGTGGCCGCGCGTACTTGTGCTCCGATGATCGGCCCCAGCACGCCCGCTGCACCCCACGCCGAGAAGACCCAGCCGTAGTTGACGCCCAAGTGTTTGGTCCCGTAATAGTCTGCCGTGAACGCCGGCAGCACCGAGAGACTTCCGCCATAGGCGAAGCCAATCAGACTGATCCCCAGCGTGTAGATGGCGAAATCCCGCGCGTTGGGCAGAATAAACAGCAGCGTCACGATGAAGACCGCTTGGGCGAGCAGCGTCGCCCCGATGCGCCCGATCTTGTCCGAGATAAATCCGAAAGCGGGTCGCCCCAAGCCGTTGAGAATCGACATCATGCCCAAGGCCCCTGCGGCCACTGTTGCGTTCAAGCCCGCCAGCTCTTGGCCCATCGGAACGGCCTGCGAGATCACCATCAGGCCAACGCCAGCCCAGAAGAGAAAGACGACCCAGAGCAGATAAAACTGAAACGTTCGGGCCATCTGCGAGGGCGGGTAGTCTCGCTGGTCTTTGGAGCCGGGGCCATTGGCTGGAGGCGTCCAGCCCGCGGGCTTCCATCCCGCAGGGGGATTGCGCAAGATCGCTCCGGTAAGCATGACCAACAGTCCAAACGCGACGCCAAACACCGCAAAAGTACCGTAGACGCCGATCTGGGAGATGAGCGCCGTTCCCAACGGGGCAACAATCA
>JANWXV010000172.1 GCA_025057405.1 Candidatus Bipolaricaulota bacterium
GACCAGCACGCGATCAGGGTGCTCCACCGGCAGCGCTATCTCCTCAAAACGTTCCTGCTCCGCGACGACTTCCCCCCCTTGCACGATCTGCGCGTAGAGCACATCCGTAGCGATGAAGACCGTGCTCAGCAGTCTCTCCAGCGTTGCAGCCGAATCTTGATAACGCTCGGCCAATGCAGCCAAGTACTGCGCGCGGAAGGCCGCACGCTCATAGAACTGCCCGTAAAGAGTATCTCTGGTCTTCTTGAGATAGAGTCCTACGGTCACGCTGGCCAAGAGCGCCAACGCCCCTACCAAGACCAGCCAGAGTCTCACGCGTGGGTTCATACTCCAAAGAAGAGCTTCATCGCGTTGTCGTAGAGAATTTTGTGTTTCGTCTCTTCGCTCAGCGCCAGCTCTAAGAACTTCTCGACGTTGGCGCGGATGCTCTTGACCCCCGGCCCCGGCCAGTCGCTGCCAAAGAGCGTCTTGTCGGCTAACTCTTCGAGGCGCGGAAAGTATTTTAAGAGATTCTGCGGGGGAATGCTCGAAATGTCAAAATAGAGATTAGAATGGCGTCTCAAGAGAAAGAACGACTCTTCGGTCCAGAAGGGGCGCCCGCCGTGCGCCAAGATAATCTTGAGTTTGGGGAAGTCCAATGCGACGTCATCTAATGCGAGCGGGTCGCCGTACTTGGCGCGCGCGCCGGGGAAGATCGAAGTGCCCGTATGCACCAGCACGGGAATCCCGTACTCTTGCGCTTTCTCATAGATCATCCCCAGTGCCTCTAGCCCGTGCAGATAATCGTTCGCATAGAAGAGCTGGTGCGGGGGATGAATTTTGATGATCTTAATCTTAAGATCGTCAATCAGATAGTCCATCTGGCGGGCGGGGTCTTGCGTATAGCGGGGATGGAGCGAGCCGCAGGGGATCAGGCGATCGGGCGCTGCTTGGCAGTAGCGCGAGACGAACTCGTTGACTTCGTCTGTGAAGCCCATCACGTCAGGGCTGACGTAGTTGATCAGAGCCACGCGCTCGATGCGCTCGCGGTCGAGAAACGCCAAGAACTTGCGCGGGTCATCAGCCCATTCTAAGAGCTGCTCAAAGTCGGGATGGCTCTTCTTAAACGTCTCATAGGCGCCGGGCTTGAGCATCCGCCAAGGCTGAATATGCACATGCGCATCGAAGACCCGTATCTCTGTAGCCGAAGTCACCTCGATCACCCTCGGAGGTTCCCATTATACCGTCTTGGGGGGCAGCGGGCCTACTCCCCCCACGAGCTTGGAGTTAAAATATACCGAAGACTATGGCACGAGCCAAGAAGAGAGAGCGACACGCTGCAGAGACGCGCGAGCTGTCACCGGTGGAGCCGATCAGCTCGCTGAAAGATCTGCTCCGCTGGCTGGTGGTGCGCGAGCAGCTAGAAGAAGAAGAGCGGATGCCCGAACCCCAACGGATTGCCCATCGCTGGACGATCTTCCCGTTTGAAGACTCGATCTACGTGGGGATCGCGACGGGGCTGAGCGGCCAAGAGATCTTAGATCGCTACCCGGAATTAGACGTGCCCATCAGCCTGCCCGCCGAGGGCGAACTCCCCGAAGAGCTGCGCAATGTCGGCTATGCTGTCAATATCTTCTACTTAGGCCCGTTTAATCAAGAACTCGATAATCTCGTGTAGAGTCTTCATAGACAGATAGGAGGGAGAGAACATGCGCAGACGAGTCGGTCTCATCGCGCTCACGCTTTTAGCAGCACTGCTCGGTTTTGGAGGCGTGCTGGAGCGCTGCCAAGGCCCCAACCAAGTCCCCATCGCTCGGTTCACGTTCACCCCCAAAGACCCCAAGGTCGGCGAACGCATCACGTTTGACGCTTCGGTTTCCCGAGACCCCGACGGCAAGATCGTCGGCTATCTGTGGGACTTCGGCGACGGCAAGACCGCTACGGGTGTGACGACGATGTACGTCTTCACCCAAGCCGGCGAGTACGACGTCATCTTGCAGGTGACGGATAATCGCAACGCGACCGCGAGCTTTGCCAAGACCGTGCGCGTCGTG
>JANWXV010000173.1 GCA_025057405.1 Candidatus Bipolaricaulota bacterium
CGGAAGCTAAAAAGCGCCTGCGCAACCCCGAAAACGTCGCAGCTTATTTGCTCTATCGGCTCAGCCACGGCGGCGCTGACGCCGAAGAACAAGCCCTCGTGACTGCCGAGCCCCCAGAGAATCAGCAAGGCCCACACTGCATCGCCTGCGGCGGGCCTGTAGATCGCTCGCGCCGCCAGCAAATGCTCGAACGCATCGAGCGCGGGCTTCGACTCCAAGATCTTAAAAACCCGCTCGACTGCCAAGACTTCATCAATACCCATCTCACCCAAGCGGAGATGGCCAAGCTCGTGGGGCACCAAGTCAGCTTTAGCTACCAAGAGCGCATGATCAGCGAGATCTTTGACGAACTGACTGAACAGAATGCGCGTTTGCAGTGAACTCTATCGAAAGCGTCCGAAACGCTGCTATACTAAGCAAAGGAGGTCGTTATGACGGAGCGCGAGTGGTGGCATGTGATCTTCGGAAGCTCTATCAGAGAGTCTCGCTACGAAGAGCATCCCACCGAGGAGATATTGCGCGCCTATCTCTCCGGCAAGCTCGCCAAAGATACGGAGTTCAGCGTAACGACTCTTGAGCATGGTCGAGTCACCCGTCGCGCTGAAGTGACGGCGCATCTGCTGACGTGCGCGCAGTGCGCTCAGCGCGTCGCGCGCTGGCGCGTAGAGAGCGCTTCGCGCTCGCGATGGCAGAGGCTCCCAAAGCGCTGGAGTTGGCAAGCCCTGCGACAAGAATGGCAGCCGGTGCCCAGATTTGCGCGCGCGGTCATGGCCGCACAGTTTGCTCTGATCTTAGGGTTATCTGGACTCTTATATTTCAAGCCCGCACCGTTCTTCTCGGCAGCTCCCAATCTGGAGAACCCATTGGCCACTACGATCTCTCCCCCTCAGAAGCCTCTCGATGCGCCCCCAACACCCTCTCCTTCGACAGCCGCCCCTCAGACGATCCAAAGCGAGAATCCCAACGATCTCGAGAGACTGATCGCTGAATTGCGCGATGCCCAGTCGTCAAATCGTTTACAAGCCGCCCAGCTTCTGGGAGAGTCGAACGATCCCCGCGCGATTACGGCGCTTTCCGAGGCGCTGTACGCCGACGATGAGCGGCTGCGCGCTACCGCGAGAGCGGCTCTCCAGCAGATCCAAGAACGGCTCTTCGCCCAAGCTGCTCAATTGAATCATCTGCTCTGGGTCGCCCAGCTGGGTGCCGTCGAGGAGAGAAATCCCGAAGTGATGCGCTCCTTCGAGAGACCTGGTCTCTTCTCGCTTACCGTGCGGGTGAGCTTCCGAGAAGATACCCCCGCCCGCGAGATCGAGACGCTCGTGCGGAAGTTCAACGGGCTGCTCACGTACACCGGACGCGACGAGTTCATCTTGCAGTTGCCCGTGACAGCGGGTTTCAATCTCAACGAAATAGTACGCGAGTTGAGCACCCATCCCCAGATTAAGACCGTGCGCCGGTAATCTTATATAATTTAAAAAGAAAGGAGCGAGCTTTATGAAGCTGCGCTGGTGGCTGCTAGGAGCAGGAGCACTCTTGACGCTCGTGCTCGTGGTGTGGAGCCTCAACGAAGTCTCGGCCGATCCGTTGCACGGCATCGAGACGGTCGCGATTGAACCAGTAGACGACCTGCCCGACTTTGTGCAAGAGGGCGTCTTGGGTCAGCTCAGCGTCAAGTTCCAAGATCGCGGGATTCGCATAGACGCGGCCAATCCCGACGCGGTCATCCGCATTGACGTCAGCAAGCTAGAGCTGAACGACTCTGGGTTCTCTCTGGTCGCCTCGCTGGAGATCAAGAAGAAGTCGGGGGAACGCCGCAAGATGGTCTTCACGCTCTCGATTGACAAGAACGGGATCAACGCTGAGCTGAAGAGGGCGTAATTCATCTCTGAACTAGGAGGGGCAAGACTGATGAAACGCACGATCACGGGGAAGGTCTTTGTCGTGGGCGATGACGTCAATACCGATGAGATCATCCCTGCGCGCTATTGCACGACGACGGATTTAGAGACGCTAGGGCCGCACGCTT
>JANWXV010000174.1 GCA_025057405.1 Candidatus Bipolaricaulota bacterium
AGTGACCAGGGCGCGGGCGAGCGCGACGCGCTGTTGCTGCCCACCAGAAAGCTGCTTGGGGTAGCGATGCTCTAAGCCCGTCAGGCGCACCAACTCTAGCGCTTCCCCCACGCGACGTTGGATCTCGGCGCGGGGACGGCGCTGCATCTCCAACCCAAAAGCGACGTTGCGCTGCACGGTCAGATGGGGGAAGAGCGCATAGTGCTGAAAGACCAGATTGATATCGCGTTCGTGGGGGGGGATATGCAGAGCGGGCTGGCCGTTGATGAGCAGTTCGCCGCTGTCGGGGTGTTCAAAGCCCGCGATGATGCGCAGGGTGGTCGTCTTGCCGCAGCCGCTGGGGCCTAAAAGCGAGAAGAACTCCCCCTTCCGAATGCGCAGCGACACTCGATCCACGACGGTCGTTGCCCCGAAGCGCTTGGAAATCCTCTGTAGTTCTACAGAATACTCGTCCATCCCACCTCGCCGACGTCACCCGAAAGATTGAAGATTTCCAACTTATATTATAGAGAAAGCGCCCGAAAAGTCAATAGTTCTCAGCGCCGCACGACGATCCTAACTTTTGTGGAACTTCGGATCATAGAACTGTTCTTTGGTGATACCCAAATCTTCGATGATATCTTCGATAATCCCGCGTGGGACATCGCCGGGGTGTACAGGAATGGTGATGATCCTTTCTGGATGGAAAGGATTCGTGTAGTGCCGATGACCTCCCCGCTGGCGCAAGAATTGACAGCCTAGCTCACGAAGCCGCACGTCCAATTTGCGGACATCTAAAGCGGGATACTTTTTCCCCATTGACTCAATCGGCTTGGAGCACGAACTTCTCCCTAAAATATTCGGGTATAGGCTTGCCGTAATCCAGCAGGGCCTCTAAGTGCGCTCGCGCGGCTTGTTGAAAAGCTTCGATAGCCTCAGCTTTGCTATGCCCGCTGGCATGGCATCCGGGGAGCAACTTCGACTTAGCGATCCAAAGGCCGTCTTCGTCTTGTCTCAGTTGAATCTTCTCTCGCGGCACGAGCATAGCTTTCAGCTCCTAAGCTGTATTTTAAGGTGCTAACGAGAGACGGTCAACTCAGCGCCGCACGACGAGCTTGCCTACTATCGTATAAGTCGCCTTCCCCACCCGCGTCGTCAGCAGATAGAGATAGACCCCGTTGGAGATGAACTGCTGATCGTTGCGATGGAAGTACCATTTGTAATAAGCAACCCCTAAAAGAGTGCCGCTGTTGAAGATGCGCCGCCCGGAGAGATCGAAGACTTGAAACTGCAAACTCTCGATCTCTTCGGCGCTCACGGCTACCACGAGCGCAAGTTCTCTGAATTCTATGTGGGCCTTGGGGGAGGCCAGAGCAGCCCAGCCCCCCCATGCACCTATCCCACACCCCAACAGCACGAGCAAGAGAGTTCGTAGGCTCATTCGTCTTCGCCGGTATCGCTCCCTTGGGAGACGCGCAAGCGCCCCAGTTCTACGCAGACCACGCCCGCCTCGGTCTGCCCCACAAGCCGATAGAGATAGACCCCCGGTGGCAGAGGCGCGGCCTCTTCGTTTGTTCCATTCCACTGGAGCGATGGGCCTTGCCCGTAGTGGGTGTGCACCAGCGCGGGGGAGGCGTTATGCGTGTAGAGTTCCAAGGTGATCTGAGTAGCGCCGGGCATCTCGATCTGCAACGGCTTCCCAGAGATATAGACCGTGCCGAGGGGATGCCCATTCCCATCGCTGAAGCGCGCGCGCTGCGCTTGGGCTTGCATTAAGATCTGTTGAGCACAGGAGCGCAGCAGCTCGCCGAACTTGGTGAACGCGGTGAAAAGCTCCATCGCGACTTCGAGCTGCGGTCGTCCCTGCGCCCCCCGCAGCAGATTTCTCAGCTCCGTCGCTAAGAGAATAACTCGGTCGAACTGCTCCAGCGCCGGCGTCAGCGGTTGAAAGACCGTCATATCGAGCTGACGGCTGGCCAGATCGGCAAAATTCTTACGAAAGACTTGGGCGTTCTCTAAGACGCCCTCAAAGTTGC
>JANWXV010000175.1 GCA_025057405.1 Candidatus Bipolaricaulota bacterium
GTGCCAGCGATGCGCCCCACTACGAAATACCCCCTCACTGACCACGCTCCCCTGATCTCGATCTACGGTGATCGGCGCTTGGACGAAGCGCACCTCTGGCTCGCGAGCGAGCTGTTTGAGCCATCGCAAGGGAACAAGAGCTTGCACAAAGCGCTCGAAATAGACTTCTACGAGAGCGCCCCGGGCGCGCAGTCTGTTCAGAAAGCGCTCGCGGTCGGCGAAGAGCTGCAACTCGATCTCCACACGCACTCGCTCGCCCTCTAATTCATCGTCGAGCGCCATTCGATACGCCCAGTTGATTGTTCTTTGAAGGCCCTCGGTCTCGTGGAGCGTCGCTAACTGTTCCAGACGCGATTCTAACTTAATCCAGAGATCCGTCGCCTGTGTTGGGGCTGTGAACAGATTAAGCACGATGCTCAGCAGAGCAAGGCCGACGATTCTTGTCAACGCGATCACCCTCCAACGTCGCATGCTGAATGCTATCGTAGAGGAGAGAAGGGCGTTCGTCAAGAGGCCGAGCGCTGTCTAATGACAGACGACAAGCAGAGATCTCTAGAACTTGCAGCCCATCGCGCTTTTCTCTATAATTTAAAAACCAAGCGCCGGCGTAGCTCAGCGGTAGAGCAACGGTTTCGTAAACCGTGGGTCGGAGGTTCGATTCCTCTCGCCGGCTCTGAATGAACGCTCCCCAACGCTGGCTCCAACGCTTTCACGAGAGAGACCCCATCGCCCTCGCTAAGATCATCACGATCGTGGAGAACCGTCAGCCCGGCTATCAAGAGCTTCTGGATGCGCTCTACCCCCGCACGGGGAACGCCTATCGAATTGGGATCACCGGGCCGCCGGGCGCGGGCAAAAGCTCGTTGGTTAATAGACTAGTCCCGCTCTATCGCGCTGACGCTAAGAGGGTCGCTGTCTTGGCGTGCGATCCCACCAGCCCCTTCACCGGGGGAGCGCTCTTGGGGGATCGCATTCGGATGCAAGACCTCGTTGCTAACGACGACGGGGTCTTCATTCGCAGCATGGCCACGCGCGGGAGCTTGGGGGGCTTGGCCCAAGCCGCTCAAGAAGTGGCGCTCGTGCTCGAAGCCTTCGGGTTCGATCTGATTCTCTTGGAGACGATCGGCGTGGGGCAAGTGGAGATAGATATAGCGCAAGCCGCCGATTCTGTCGTGGTCGTCTTGGTGCCGCAGTCGGGGGACGTGATCCAAGCGATGAAGGCCGGGCTGATGGAGATCGCCGATATTTTCTGCATCAACAAAGCTGATCAGGGCGAAGCCGATATTTTCTATAGAAATCTCCAAGCGATGCTCTCGCTTGCGATGCGTGATTGGTTTCCGCCGATTGTGCAGACGGTCGCGACGGCCAATCAGGGGATCGAAAAGCTTAAAGAAGCGATTGAGAGGCACCGGGCGTTTTTGGGAGACGAGGGTCTGCGGGCGCGGCGCCGGGCGCGCTTGCGCGCCTTTATCCAAGAGCTGATCGAGCAAGAGCTGCGCCTGCGCCTTTGGGACGGATCGGGGCTGAGGGATTTAGAAGAGCAGCTAGAGCAAATTGGGAAAAAGCAAGCAACCCCGCATCAGGTCGCGCGTCATCTGCTGAAGCAACTGGGTATATCAAGAGCTGCTTAGCGGATCTGCACCGTCGAGGTGAGATCGAGCGTCGGTTGAGCGCCCTGATCGGTAGCCGGCGTCGCTTTTCCAGAGATCGTGAACGTCCCCGGCGCGGCTCCCGCTTTCACTTGATACGTCCACTGAAGCTTTTGATTGGCGCTGAGATTCAGTTGCGCGGCCCGCAGCTCCCCAGAGATGAGCTGAAGCCCATCGGGCAGGTCTTCGCTCACGACTACGGCTTTGAGCGCTGTCTTTGCCGTAATGGTCACTTGTACGGTGAACGTCTCGCCGGGCTTGGCGGCGTCTAAGAGCGTGCGACTGTAGATGATAAAGTCGTTCTGAGCCGTATCGGTGCGGCCTTGGGGGGGCGGTGGCTCCGAGGGTTCGACGACGAAG
>JANWXV010000176.1 GCA_025057405.1 Candidatus Bipolaricaulota bacterium
GGCGAAGCCGCCGGCCAGATCGCCGTAGAGGGTCGCGTAGCCGACGGCTAACTCGCTCTTGTTCCCCGCGGTCAAGACGAGAGCGTTCAACTTATTAGAGAGGGCCATCCAGAGCAGAGCGCGCAAGCGCGCTTGTAGGTTCTCTTCGGCCGCGTCGGCGGGCGCGCCCGCGAAGATCGGCGCGAGCGTCTGAAGCGCTCGCTCGTAGAGCGCGTCTATCTCGAGCACAAATAATTTTATCTTGAGATTACGCGCTAGCTGCTGAACGATCTCATGGCTCTCTTGCGAAGTCAGTCTCGAAGGGAGAAAGACCCCCATGACGTTCTCGGTGCCCAGCGCATCGGCAGCAACAGTTGCTACCAGCGAAGAATCAATGCCCCCCGACAGCCCAACCAGAGCGCGCTGAAAGCCGTTCTTGCGCAGATAGTCTCTTGTGGCCAAGACCAACGCGCGGTAGATCGCTTCGTCGTCGGGGAGCGTCGGCTCGATGCGTGCTGTTAATACGCGCTGGGGAGCGCGCAGCGTCTTTGGCAAGCGTATCACCGTTACGCTCTTGCTCCGTCGCACGGTCTTGTTAGACCGAAGCTCTAGATCAGCAATCAGCAAGTCTTCTTCAAAGGCTCTGGCCCGCGCGAGCAACTCTCCCTTGGCGTTATAGATAAGACTCTGGCCGTCGAAGATCAGCTCGTCTTGCCCACCGACGAGATTGCAGAGGGCCAGCGCGGTCTTCTCTTGAGCCGCGCGTGTAGAGAGTAGCGCTTCGCGCTGACGCCCCTTCTCGATCTCATAGGGCGACGCCGAGATATTCACAATAAGCTGAGCGCCGGCGCGCGCCAGCGCGCTGACCGGCCCTCCCGGTCGCCATATATCTTCGCAGATCGTCACGCCGAACGCGAGCTGCCCGTCGGTGAAGAGCAGAGCTTCGCTCCCCGGCGTGAAGTAGCGCAGCTCATCGAAGACCCCGTAATTGGGCAAGAAGTGCTTGCGATAAATCCTTATCAGACGGCCCTCGGCGATCACGGCAGCCGAGTTATAAACAGAATTCTGATCTTCTTCGACGAAGCCTACAATCGCGATGAGATCACGCACCTGGGGGATGATCTGCTGGAGCGCGTCAGAGCAAGCTCTGCGAAAATCCCGACGAAAGACGAGATCTTCTGGGGGATAGCCACAGAGAGTCAGCTCTGGAAAGGCAATCAGATCAGCATCGGCGGCACGAGCGCGTTCTAAGTATTCTAAGACTTTCGCGCTGTTGCCGGGGAAATCTCCAACGATTGTGTTGATCTGTGCCAGCCCTACGCGCACGCCCGATCAGCCTTTGCGAGGGTACAGCCCAAACAGCCCGCTGGGTTCCGGCTTGCGCTCCATGACGACCCCAGCGAGCTTTCGGATATAAATCTCATTGGTCTCGTGCACAATAGCACGAGAGAGATGGCCTCCCACGGTCGAGCCATCTTCTAGGCCCAAGACGACGTGACAGTGAATGTGCGATCTTCCGTCTCGGAGCGAAAGATTCCCTTGGAGCGAGAGCAGCTCCGCCGGCCCTGCGATCTTGTGTTCTAGATATTCTTTGCCCGTCCAGAAGGCCAACGTGACCTCTTTCAGCATCCCGATCCCGCAGACGATCACCCCAGCGGTGAGATTCAACGAGCCGAGGGCTGCAAAGAAGTCTTCGCCCGTCTGCAAGCGCACGACGATCTCTGACTCGGTCTGCACAACAAACATTTGGTCTCTCCTAGCGGCTGCTCCAGAAATAGCCGTTCATAAAGCCGATTCTCGTGACGGGCCAGACGCGCAAGAACGGCTCCCCGATGAAGTCCTTCTCCGGCACGAAGCCCCAATAGCGACTATCGTAGCTGTTATGGGTATTATCACCGAGCACGAAATAGTATCCCAGTGGGACGGTCTGGATCTGGTCGCCCAACGGCCCACTCGAATAAGGGCGATGGAACGCGGGGTCTTTCGGCTTCTCCCCGTTGATATAGACGCCGCACTCTTCT
>JANWXV010000177.1 GCA_025057405.1 Candidatus Bipolaricaulota bacterium
CCCCCCAGCGTTGATCACATAGTCGGGGGCATAGAGAATGTCAAATTCGTGAAGTCTATCTCCGTGTCGCGGCTCTTTGAGCTGATTATTCGCCGAACCGGCGACGATCTTGCAGTTTAAGAGCGGAATCGTCTGATCGTTGACGATCCCTCCAAGAGCGCACGGGGCGAACGCATCGCATTCGAGCGCGTAGATCGCATTCGGCTCGACGGCTTTTGCGCCGAACTCCCTCTGGGCGCGCTCCAGCGCGCGCGCATCTACGTCGCTCACGAGCACCCGCGCCCCGGCCTCGGTCAGCAGACGAATCAGATGATACCCGACTTTTCCTGCCCCTTGAACGGCGATCGTGCGCCCGCGCAGGTCGTCACGGCCCATCGCAAATTGGAACGCTGCCCGCAGGCCGTGCAAGACCCCGTGCGCCGTCACGTACGAGAGGTCTGAAGAGATGCCCTGGGCACCGGCCAAGAAGCGCGTCTCCTTCATCATCTCCCGGAGGTCTTCGGGGCCGATGCCCACGTCCTCGCCCGTCGTGAAGCGCCCGTTGAACTGATGAACCAGCCGCGCGTAGGCCCGAAGCAATTGGGGCGTCTTCTCGCGCTTGGGATCTCCCAGAATGACGGCCTTGCCGCCGCCGAAGGGCAGCTCTGCCAAAGCGTTCTTATAGCTCATCGCTTGGGCAAGCCGCAGCGCGTCTTCCAGCGCGAGTTCCCAGTGAGCATAGGGGAAGAAACGCGTTCCTCCCGTTGCTGGTCCTAGCGCCGTGCTGTGGATCACAATGATCGCTTTCAGCTTCGTCGTCGGGTCGTAAAAATAGTGGACTTCCTCGGGCTGGTACTGCTCCAGCAGCTCGTGTGTATGGAGTTTATTGGTATTCATAAGCCAAAGATCCTTTCAAAGATAGGGATTAAGAAACTTGCCGAGAGCGTACCCAGCAACGCCCCGGCGATCACATCCGAGGGATAGTGCTCGGCCACGTGAATCCGAGAGACGGCGATCAGGCTCGCGGCCCCGTAGACGCCCAGATAGACCCACCACTCCGGATAGAAGTACCCCAGCACATACGCAATCGCAAACGACGTCGTGGCGTGCCCGGACGGGAACGAGTAGCTATCTAAGAAGCGATAGCGCAGATCGTAGAGGGGAGCGACGTAGAGCGGGCGCTCGCGCTTGAAGACCGCTTTGAGAAAGCGAAAGAGCGCAATATTGATCATCGTGATGGCGAAGCCGACCATCACGTACTTGCGATCCAGAGACGAGCCTAAGATCAAGATCACCAGCCCGATCACCCCCCATAAGTACCCATCGCCAAAGTAGGTCGCCACGATCATCACCGGGGAGATCTTTCTCATCGTGCGATTGGCGCTGACAAAGTGCAGATAGCGCTCGTCCCAGCGGACAACCATATAGGGCAAGATGTCGGCTAAATAGTGATAGAGCGTCAAAAATCTTTTCTGTAAGAGCGCTTGGGTGCGGGCGATCACGGGGTCTCCCCCCTGGGGCGTAGCGTCGGGAACAAGATCACTTCGCGGATAGACAGGGCGTCAGTGAGGATCATCGTCAGACGATCAATGCCGATTCCCAACCCTCCGGTGGGGGGCATTCCGTACTCTAGGGCTGTTAAAAAGTCTTCGTCGAGGACTTGGGCCTCTTCGTCGCCGGCGCGGCGCAGCGCCTCCTGCGCGAGAAACCGCTCGCGCTGGTCAATGGGATCGTTCAGCTCCGAAAAAGCATTCCCAAACTCCATCCCCCCGATAAACGGCTCGAACCGCTCGACGACCGTGGGATTGCTGGGCTTCTTCTTGGCCAAGGGCGACAGCTCTACGGGATAGTCTATGATAAACGTCGGCTGGATCAGCTTCGGCTCGACGAAGACTTTCAGCAGCTCGTCCACTTGCTTGCCCCACGTCGGCTGCGGGTCTATCTGCAACTTTCTCTTGTGAATCTCGGCTCTCAGCTCTGCAAGCGTAGAGTGTTTTTCAATATCTAGGCCCG
>JANWXV010000178.1 GCA_025057405.1 Candidatus Bipolaricaulota bacterium
GCTTATGAGAATCTTAGGGATAGACGAAGCGGGGCGGGGGTGCGTGATCGGCCCGTTGGTCGTCGCCGGGGTCTGGGTCGAGCGCGATCGGTTGCATGCTCTAGAGGCTCTAGATGTGCGGGACAGCAAGCAAGTGCCGCGCACGCAGCGCACAGCGCTCGCTGAAGCGATTCAGAAGATCGCCAACGTCGTCGTGCTGGAGATCCCCGTCGCACAGCTTCAGGAGAATCTAACCCACGTTGAGCTGCACGCCATCGCCGAGATCATCCACAACAGCAACGCACAGAGGGTCTATCTTGATCTGCCGGTGGGGCCGCGCGCCCACGCGAGCTTTGTGCGGCTGTTGCGCTCTTCGGTGAAAAGAGAGTTTGAGCTGATCGCAGAGAACAGAGCCGATGCGCGCTACCCGATTGTCAGCGCCGCTTCGATTGTAGCGAAAGTCCGGCGCGACAGCGCGATCGAGCGATTGCACCAGGAGTACGGGGATTTTGGGTGGGGCTATCCCAGCGAGCCGAAGACGCGCGCGTTTCTCAAAGAGTTCTACGCGCGTCATGGGCGTTTCCCAGAGTGCGCGCGCCGCAAATGGCAGACACTCCAGAGGCTCTTACAGCCCACACGCACCGAGGTCTCTCTACTTGGCTAAGAGCGCTCTCAAGTACTCGCGGCGCATCAGCGCGATCTGCTTGATCGAAATATTTTTCGGGCAGACGGCCTCGCACTCGCCGTGATTGGAACAGTTCCCAAAGCCCTCTCTGTCCATCTGGGCGACCATCTGCAGCACCCTTCGGTGACGCTCTGGCTGGCCCTGAGGCAGGAGCGCCAAGTGCGCGATCTTGGCGCTCACAAAGAGCGACGCCGACGCATTGGGGCAGGCGGCTACGCACGCGCCGCAGCCGATGCACGCCGCGGCATCGAAGGCAGCTTCGGCGACTTCCTTGGGGATGAGAATGCTGTTGGCATCCGGCGCGCTGCCCGTATCTACAGAGATATATCCCCCCGCCGCGATGATGCGATCAAACGCGCTGCGATCTACGACCAGGTCTTTGATCACCGGGAAGGCTTTGGCCCGAAAGGGTTCGAGCGTCACGGTCTGGCCGTCTTGGAAATCTCGCAGATAAAGCTGACAGACCGTCCGTCCCCGTCGCGGCCCATGCGCCACACCGTTAATCACAAACCCACACGTCCCGCAGATGCCCTCGCGGCAGTCGCTGTCAAACTCTATGGGGGCTTCACTCTTTTTAGTCAGTTCTTCGTTGAGCACGTCAAGCATCTCTAAGAACGACATATCGGGCGAGAGATCCCTGACAGTGTACGAGACGAACCGGCCCGGCGCGTGCGCGTTGGCTTGACGCCAGACCTTCAAGTGCAGGGTCATCTTCTTCCTTGTCATACGGCTCCTTGATGGCCCTCACCCCCAGCCCCTCTCCCGTGATGACTCACGGGAGAGGGGTGCCCGCAGGGCGGGGTGAGGGCCTAGCGAGAAGACCATGCACTTCGAAACGAAGGCCGTGCAAGCCGCGCGGGAGACCGACCCCATCACCGGGGCGCTCATCCCGCCGATCCATCAGAGCGCCACGTTCGTGCAAGAAGAACCCGGCGTCCACAAGGGCTACCCCTACGGACGCACCGGCAACCCCACCCGCGCTCTCTTGGAGCGAGCCATTGCTACTCTAGAGAACGGCCAGTACGGCTTGGCGTTTGCCTCGGGCTTGGCCGCCGAAGACGCCATCGTTCACCTGTTGCAGCCCGGCGATCACGTGCTCTGCTGCGACGACGTCTACGGCGGAACTTACCGACTCTTTGAGCAGGTGCGCCGTCGCTACGGGCTAGAGTTCTCGTACTTCGACACGACCGATGCCCGCGCCGTCAAACCTCAGAAAAACACGAAGCTCATCTGGCTCGAATCCCCGACGAACCCGCTCTTAAAGATCGCCGACATCGCATCGGTAGCCGAGCGCAAGGGGAACGCCCTGCTGGTCGTTGATAACACA
>JANWXV010000179.1 GCA_025057405.1 Candidatus Bipolaricaulota bacterium
GACCGATGAACGAGCTCGTCTTCTCCGTCGGAGGCGCTTTGGCCCTGATCGGCGTGGTCGCCGGTGGGGGCGGGATCTTGACGTACGTCTTTCGCAAGCTCTTTGCGGATTTTGGCCAGCGCTTGGGGCCGAACCGCGTCGGCCCCTATGGAGTCTTGCAGTTCGTCGCCGACGGGATCAAATTAGTCGCTAAAGAAGACATTATCCCAGCGCGGGTCGAGCGCTGGGGCTTCCGGCTCGCGCCCTATCTGACGTTTGTGCCGGCCGTCATGGCCTTCTCGCCCATCCCCTTCGGCGATGGGCTGATCATCACCGATGTGCGCATCGGTCTCGTCTTGATCTTCGCGCTGGCGGCGCTGGCGCCCTTGGGAGAAGTGGTCGCTGGCTGGGCGTCCAATAATAAATACGCGATGCTGGGCGGCCTGCGCGCGGCGGCCATGGACGTCAGCTACGAGATCCCGCTCTTGCTATCCGCGATCTCGGTGATGCTCTTAGCCGGCACTGCCAGCACCCGCGAGATCGTCGAGAAGCAACGAGAGCTATGGTACTTCATCCCCCAGATTTTGGGACTCTTTGTCTTCATCGTAGCGATGATCGGCAAAGTCGGTGTCTTGCCGTTTGATCTGCCCGAAGCCGAATCGGAACTCGTCGCGGGCTACGTGACCGAGTACAGCGGGATGCGCTTCGCGTTCTTCTTTCTCACGCTCTTTGCCAATGTCTTCTTCATTGCAGCCCTGACGGTGACGCTCTACTTTGGCGGCTGGCTGGGACCGTTCGGGCTAGATTTACCCCCTATGCTCTCTTTTATTTGGTTCTTCCTCAAAGCGGGCGTGCTCGTCTTTGTCGTCTTTTGGCTTTGGAACAGCCTGCCGCGCGTGCGCATTGATCAGTTCTTAAATATCAATTGGAAGCTGCTCTTCCCGCTCTCGCTGGCCAACTTAGCACTCACTGCGACCTTGGTGATCTTAGGAGTCGTGAAATAGCTATGAAGACTGTAAATTCTTATAAGCCGTTGATCGGCGTGCTGCACGGGCTGAGCGTCACGCTGAAGAATTTCTTTCGGCGTGCCGTGACCGAGCAGTACCCCGAAGAGCGCCACGAGCTGCCCGAGCGCTTCCGCGGGCGGCTCTTTCTTGATCACAATATCTGCATCGGCTGCACGATGTGCGAGCAGTCGTGCCCCAACGGCGCTCTCCAGATGGTCCCCTGGGGGAAGATCAGCAATACGTCCAAGCCCCAAGACCGCGATTATCATCTCTTCCCTCAAGTAGATATTGCCATGTGCACCTACTGTGGCTGGTGCGAGGACGTCTGCCCCACGGGGGCCATTCGTCATACAGAAGAATTTGAGCTGTCGCGCTACGACCGAGAGCACTTTGAGTACACGCCGGAATTGCTCTCGAAGAGCGAGAAAGACCTCTCCCCCGGCCCCTCCCCGACACGGGGAGGGGAGAAAAACTCGCTATGATCGTCTTCGGTCTGCTCGCCGTGATCGTGCTCGTGACAGCCGTCATGGCCGTGCGTGCGAAGAACCTCACTTATGCGGCGCTCTGGCTCGCGGGCACCCTCGTCTCGGTCGCAGCGATCTTTCTCACGTTAGGCGCAGAATTTCTGGCAGCCGTGCAAGTGCTGATCTACGCCGGAGCCGTCATTACGCTGATTCTCTTTGCGATCATGTTCGCCCAGGAGGAGATCCCCTCGTGAACGGTCAGAAAAGAATCCGATCTCTCTTGGTGTTCGCATTGTTCGTCATGCTGCTCAGCGTCGTGCTGAGTCCTTCTGGGTGGCAGTCTCTTCCCCGCGCTGGGGAGAGCTTCCGCGCCCTCGGTGAGATGCTCTTTGGCGCTCAAGTGCTGGCGTTCGAACTGCTCTCGGTCTTATTGCTCGCCGCGCTCGTCGGCGCGATCTTGCTCGCCCGGAGGTCGCCATGATCGCCCTCGCTGCTTATCTGGGATTG
>JANWXV010000017.1 GCA_025057405.1 Candidatus Bipolaricaulota bacterium
AAAGACTGAACTATCTGATTGACCCCGATCCCGTGCGCGCCCATAGCGATCCCGCTGGATTTATGCAAGAACTCTTCGCGGCGCTACAAGCGCGCCGGATGCTCACCCTAGAGTTATTACAGAGCGAACCGTGGGACTTCTTGATGCTTCATATTATGGAGACCGACCGGCTTCATCACTTCTTCTGGAACGCCAAAGACGATACAGACCATCCCTACCATCGGGATTTCTGGAGGCTCTACAGAGAGATTGATCTGATGATCGGGGAACTGCTCGCTCAGCTCCCCAAAGAGACGGAGTTCGTCATGCTCTCCGATCACGGGTTTTGCGCCATCGAGCATGAAGTCGAGCTGAACGCGCTCTTCAGAAAACACGGGTTGCTCAAGTTTCGCACCGATGTAGCCCAAGGCTTGAACGATCTCGACGAGCAAAGCCGTGCATTCGGGTTGGTGCCGGGGCGCCTCTATCTCCGCGATCTGGCGTACAGAGAAACCATAGAACAATTGCTTTATCAATTGCGCGCCCCTCAGACTCACTCCCCTGTGTGCGAACGAATCTATCGCCGCGATGAGCTGTACACGGGTCCGTATCTCGCGCACGCGGCCGATCTCTTCGCCATTCCCAAACGGGGCTATGACTTGAAAGCCCGCCTCAATGCGCCAGAAATCTTCACGCGCACGGCGCTTCAGGGGATGCACACGCTGGACGATGCATTTCTCTTCGTGCGCCATCGCTCGTTGCGCACGATTCCCAAGCCCAGCTTGCTCGACCTCGCTCCGACGATCTGTGCGTTGATGAACGTGCCTTCTCTGCCGGGGGTTGAAGGTCGAAATCTGCTGTCATCGTGAGGGAATTTCGTGAGATTTATTATCTATTCTAAAGCTCTCTATGCCAATTGGGTCTACTACAGCCCTGATCGCATCGCGTTTGACGCCGGCGAGGGCATCAGCACGATCTTGGGCAACAAAGTCTTCGCGATTGAGAAGATCTTTCTCTCGCACGGCCACGCCGATCACATCACGGGCCTAGTGGGGCTGATCAATATTCGCAACACGGGCATGGGAGATACCGAAAAGCCGTTGACGATCTACTATCCCGAAGGGAACTGGCGCGTCGGCGAGCTTATCCATTATATTAAGAAGACCAATCGTCGCTTGCAGTACGAATTAGAATGGGTGCCCATCTCCGCGGGCGCGCGCATCCAGCTCTTCTCCGGCCAGTGCGATCGTTATATCGAGAGCTTTGCGACTCAGCACACCGAGGGTGAAATCTCTTTGGGATATAAAATTATTGAAGAACGCAAGCGCCTCAAAGAGACTTATCGTGATCTTCCCCAAGAGAAGATCCTTGAGCTGGTGCGCGCGGGCAAGCGAGACGAGATCACAGAAATCTACGCAAAAAAGCTCTTCGCCTACGGAGGCGATTCTACTCCCCTAGACCCTGATGACGTCCGAGAAGTAGATATTCTCTGCCACGACACGACGTTTCTCATTGACGACGAGCGCGAAGACTTCAAGCACGCCACGCTCTCCGAAGCCCTCGAGGTCGCGCTGCGCGCCCAGATCCAAGAAGCCCTCTTTGCGTTTCATATCAGCTCGCGCTATAAACAGACTCTCAGTGAACTCGAAGCCAAGCTTCAAGAAGAGCACCCGCACTTGCCCTTCAAGGTGATTTTTATCCCGCCGGGAAGAGTCTTTCGCTATGAGTAAAGAGAGAATCAGACGATTTCAACAATCTGATTGCGCTCATCTACGTGGACGACCCGCGGACGATGGCGGAGCGCTTCGGCAGGCTCGAGGCTGGCATAGGTGAGAATAATCACGAGATCGCCGGGGGCACCCCAGCGCGCCGCCGCCCCGTTGAGCTGCACCACCCCAGAATGAGCCGGGCCTTCGATCACATACGTCTCCAAACGCGAGCCGTTGTTGACGTTGACGACCTGGACTTTCTCGTAGGGCAGGATCTGAGCCGCGCGCATCAGCTCGCTATCTAATGTCAAGCTGCCTTCATAATGAAGATCGGTCGCGGTGATCGTCGCCCGATGGATCTTCGATTTGAGCAGCTCTATGCGCATACTTTATCTTAACGAGCGCGCCTCTCCCGTGCAACTGCCCGTCAGAAACGGACTTCTTGCGTTGTAAAATAGAAGTTGATATGATCTCTACTGTCAGTCAAACGACTGATCAGGCGTCGGCCTGCGAAGGAGCCACAGTATGCTGAGTTTTATCATACGGCGCTTTCTCTACATGATCCCGTTGCTCTTTATTATATCAATCTTTGCGTTCACCATCGTCAAATTGCAGCCCTCGGATATCGTCGCCCAATGGAAGTTCAACCCCAGCATCGGGCGCGATCTCCTAGAGAGCTTGATACGACAATTCGATCTCGACAAAGACCCCGTCACACAGTATATAACTTGGTTGAGAAACATCTTCACCAAAGGGGATTTGGGCTTCTCGTTCTTCAACAAAGTCCCTGTGGAGGACTATCTCTTCGGCGGGGGGGCCTTGCTCTACAGCATGGTCATCATCTTGGCTACGATGCTCTTCACATGGCTGATTGCCATCCCCATTGGCATCTACAGCGCTACTCACAAATACTCGTTTAACGATCACTTTCTGAACTTTATGGGGTTTTTGGGGCTTTCGATCCCGGTCTTTCTCTTGGCGATCGTCTTCTTGCAGGTGATGGTCTCGATCTTGCGGGTCGGGTCGTGGTGTGACATAGATTGGTTGCGTCCCCTCGTGACGTTCTTCCGCCCGCCCTGTGTCGAGATCAGCCCGGGGGTCTTCTCCTGCGAAGGCGGCATTCTCTGCCTCTCCAAAGCCGAGCGCCTGGCTCAAGGATACTATAGCGCCCCGGAGGGACTCGCCGTTGGCGGCCTCTTCGCCAATGAGTACGCCCTCGCCCCGTGGAGCTGGGCCAAATTCAGAAATTTCCTGTGGCATCTGTGGCCCGTGGTCATCATCGTGGGCACGGCCAATATCGCTGCGCTTATTCGCTACATGCGCGCCAATCTCTTGGATGTGCTGGGGCAGCCCTATGTGCAAACCGCTCGTGCCAAGGGGCTTTCCGAAAGAGTAGTGATCTACAAGCACGCGGTGCGCAATGCCATCAATCCCCTGGTCAGTATGCTGGGGTTCTGGATCCCCTTTATGTTTGAGGGGATGTTGGTAGCATCCGCCGTGATGAATCTGCAAACGGTCGAAGTCAATTATTTCAATGCGCTGTCGACCCAAGACCAATGGGTCATCATGGGGGGATTGCTCTACTTCGGGGTCATCTTGGTTGTCGGCAACCTGATCTCCGATATCTTGCTGGCTGTTGTTGACCCGAAGATTCGCTATGACTGAGACAGGATCGAAGGCTCAGACAGAACAAGTGACGGGTGGGGTACGCGGCGCGGAGCCGGTCTCTCAGGGGCGTCTCATCTGGAGGCGCTTCAAGCATCATCGCATGGGGCTGTTTGGCAGCATCGTCGTGATCCTCTTTTACCTGATTTTTGTGGGGTTTGCCGAGTTCATCGCCCCGTATCACTATAACCAAGAGCACCGGGACTTCGGGTATATCCCCCCGATGATCACGCGGATTCGCTTTTGGGATAAAGACGGGAATTTTTCGTTCAAGCCGTTTGTCTATGGCCTGGCTCAAGCCCAGGTCTATCTCAATACCGAAACGGGAGAACAGACAACCAAGCCCCCCGAAGGCGACCCGCGCTACTTCCGTCAGCCGGGGATCTTCTGGTGGGAGGAGGACACCTCGCGCAAGTGCTATGTTGAGTTCTTCGTACGCGGGGAAGAGTATCGCTTCTGGGACCTTTGGAAGACCGATCTGCACCTGTTTGGGGTGCGCGAGGCCGGGGCTGGCCCCATGGGGAAAGCCGAGCTTGCAGCTTCACCCTGTCAGCTCTTCTTATTCGGCACCAACAAATTGGGCTACGATATCTTCTCCATGACGCTGATCGGGGGCAAGATCTCGCTGGCTATCGGCCCTCTGGTGATCGCTCTGGCTTTTATCCTAGGGATTCTCTTGGGGGGGATCTCGGGGTATTACGGCGGGGGTGTGGACACGTTTATTCAGCGCGTCATCGAAGTCTTTATGGCTCTGCCGCGCTTGGCGTTGCTGTTGGCCCTCGCTGTCATTCTGTCGCAGTATAAGCTCTCGGGGATGGCGGTCTTTTGGGGGATTGTCTTTATTTTAATTATCGTCAGTTGGGCACCGCTGGCGCGGGTGGTGCGCGGGCAGTTCTTGGCGCTGCGCGAGGCCGAGTTTGTCACCGCAGCCCGCGCGATTGGCGTCAGCGACCTGCGCGTGATCTTAAAGCACATCTTGCCCAATACGACGAGCTATCTGGTCGTCGCGGCGACGTTGACCATTCCCAATATTATTATCTTGGAGAGCACCCTGAGCTTCTTAAGACTGGGGATCCGCGATCCGTTGACCAGTTGGGGCGTGCTGATGCAAGCGGGCTGGAGTACCCAAGTGATCCAGAACTACCCATGGTTTCTCATCCCTGGTATCTTTATTGTCTTAGCGGTGCTCGCGTTTAACTTTATGGGCGACGCCCTGCGCGATGCCGTCGATCCGTTTACCGTCACCGGAGCCAAAGAAGAGTTAGCCTAGCTCCCAACTTGCGTTCAGGGCTTCGTTTTTCGTATTATAAGCTATCTATATTTTCACGAGAGTGAGAGGGGGAACCTTTCAATGCCGGAACGCATCGAGCGCACGTTTATCGAAGACGAGATGCGCGTCTCGTATATCAACTACGCGATGAGCGTCATTCGGGGGCGCGCCATCCCCGATGTCCGTGATGGTCTGAAGCCCGTGCAGCGCAGGATTCTCTATACGATGGCGCAGCTAGGGCTTGCGCCCAACCGCCCGCATAAGAAATCCGCGCGCATCGTCGGCGAAGCGATGGGCAAATATCACCCCCACGGTGATCAGCCCGTCTACGACACGATGGTCAACATGGCGCAGCCCTTCTCGTTTCGCTATCCGTTGGTGGACGGACAGGGGAATTTTGGCAGCATTGACGGCGACGAACCGGCCGCGATGCGCTACACCGAGGCTCGCTTAGCCCCCATCGCCGAAGAGCTGCTGGCCGAATTGGACGAGAACACCGTTGATTTCGCGCCAAACTTCGACGACTCGCTCACCGAACCCGTCGTCCTGCCCGCTCGGATTCCCAATCTCTTATTGAACGGCTCGTGGGGGATCTCCGTGGGCATGACCACTCAGATCCCTCCGCACAATCTCTCGGAAGTCGTAGATGCCCTCGTCTATACGATTGATAAGCCCGAAGCTTCGGTAGAAGAGCTGATGCAGTTCATCAAAGGGCCGGACTTCCCCACCGGAGGGATCCTCTTAGGGCGCTCCGGGATCGTCGAAGCCTACAGAAACGGCGAGGGCAAGCTCCGTGTGCGTGGGGTCGCCCGCATCGAAGATCACAACATTATTATCTCTGAAATCCCCTTTCAGGTGCGCAAATCTACGCTCGTCGAAGCGATCGCCAACAAAGTCCGCTCCGGGGATATTGACGAAATCTCAGATTTGCGAGACGAATCCGACCGCGACGGCATCCGAATCGTCGTCGAACTCAAGCGCGGCAGCACCCCCCAACTCGTCTTGCAGAAGCTCTACAAATACACGCCTCTGGAGTGGACGTTTGGTGCGAACTTCTTGGTGATCGTAGATGGCAACCCCAGAAAGCTCGCGCTCAAAGAGCTGCTCTATTATTTTATCGTCCATCGGCGCGAGGTCGTCCGAAGACGCACGCAATTCAGGCTGAACGCCGCCCAAGAGCGCGCCCATCTCTTAGAAGGGATGCTCAAAGCGTTAGACAACCGAGACGAGATCATCGCGCTCATCAGCAAGTCCAAAGATGCTGCCCAAGCCATGGACGCGCTTCAGAAAAAATACAAGCTCTCGGAGAAGCAAGCCGACGCGATCTTGAAGATGCAACTGCGGCGCTTCACGGCTCTAGAGACTCAAGAACTCAAAACAGAGTTCGACGAGAAGCAGCAAGCGATCAAAGAGTATAAGTCTATCTTAGCCAGCCCGCAAAAGCTCGACGGTATTATTAAGTCCGAGCTTTTGGAGCTGAAGAAGCGCTACGGCGACCCACGCCGCACGCAGATCGTAGAGGGCGTAGATGGAGAGATGCTCTCCGAAGAAGCGTTTATCCCCGACACAGACTTGCTGATCAGCGTTAGCGTCAAGGGCTACGCCAGCGCTCCCAAAGAAGAAGCGTATAGAAAGCAGCAGCGCGGCGGCAAGGGGATCTTGGTGATGCGCCTGCGCGAGGGCGATGCGATGAAGCGCGTCTTCAGTTGCCATGCCCGAGACGACCTGCTCGTCTTCACCAAGGCCCACAAAGCCTATAAATTAAAAGCGTATCGGTTATACTCCGAGCGCCGCGACGTCAAGGGCGAGAACCTGAGAAACTTTATCGGCATGAGTCCCGAAGAAGAAGTCTGTGCGCTGCTTCCGTTGCGACTCGATGGCACGGGGAATCGCTTCTGCGTGATGGCTACCGCTCAGGGGATCGTCAACCGCAACGCCTACGAAGACTTCTACAATGCCCACACCAACGGCATCTTGGCGATCAACCCCGACGAGGGCGATTTCATCGTAGATGCGATTCTCTCGCACGGCGCGGGCGATCTGCTCTTGGCCAGCGCCCAGGGGATGACCATTCGCTTCCCAGAAGAAGAGGCACGCTGCACGGGACGTCCCAGCAAGGGCGTGATCGGGATGCGTTTAGAAGACGGCGATCGGCTCGTGGGCTTGGTGGCGCTCGAACCCGGCGATCCTGAAGACAAGCTCTTATTGGTCACCGAGAACGGCTACGGCAAGCGCACGCCGTTAGAAGAGTTCCCGGTGCAGGGGCGCGGCGGCAAGGGCGTCTTGGGCATCAAAGTAGATGAGAAGACGGGTCTGATCGTGGCTGCTGAAAAAGTCAAAGACGACGACGAGATCATGGTCACGACGATCAACGGCAAGATTATCAGAATCTCTGCGGGGGAAGTGCGCATCGTCAGTCGCTACGCCAAGGGCGTCAAGCTCATAGATTTGGACGAGGGCGATAAAGTTGTTTCCGTAGTGCGCTACGTGCCGGGGAGAGAGTCAAAAGAGTCTGTAGAGCCTGTAGAGTCTTAAAGTCGTTAAAACTCTACGACTCTACAGACTCTCCATCATGCGTACTGTCATTGGCCTAGAAGTCCATGCACAGCTTCTGACCAAGACCAAGCTCTTCTGTAGCTGTTCGGCAGGGTATTTCGGTGCGCCGCCCAACGCGCATACGTGCCCGGTCTGTTTGGGGATGCCCGGTGCGCTCCCCGTGCTCAACGAGCGCGCCGTCGAGTACGCGCTGAAAGCCGCGCTCGCCCTGCACTGCGAGATCCCCGCACGTTCGGTCTTCGCGCGCAAGAACTATTTCTATCCCGATCTGCCCAAGGGGTATCAGATCTCCCAGTACGAAGCGCCGTTGGCCATTCAGGGGCATCTCGATCTGCCTACGGGCAAGCGCGTTCGCATTCGCCGTCTCCATCTGGAAGAAGACGCAGGCAAGCTTCTGCATCGTCCAGAGGGATACAGCTTAGTGGATCTCAATCGTGCGGGTGTTCCACTCATTGAGATCGTCAGCGAACCCGATCTCGGTTCTCCTGAAGAGGCTCGACTCTATATGGAAGAGCTGCGTAGGGTCTTGCGCTATCTGGGGGTATGCAGCGGCGACATGGAGGAAGGCTCGCTGCGCTGCGATGCCAACGTCTCGGTGAGCGTAGGTGAGCGCTTGGGCACTAAGACCGAGATCAAGAATATGAATTCATTCAGGGCGATTGAAGAAGCTCTGAAATTTGAAGTCGCGCGCCAGCGCGCGCTCTTAGAGAAGGGTCATCCGATCGAGCAAGCCACCCTCACGTGGAACGAAGCAGCGGGCAAGACCGAGCTGATGCGCACCAAGGAAGAAGCTGAAGATTATCGCTACTTCCCGGAACCCGATCTCGTCCCCCTTCAGATAGACGACGCTGGGAGAGAGAGGGTGAAGAGATCGCTGCCGGAGCTGCCCGCGCACAAGCGTGCCCGCTGGGCGCACGAGTATAAGCTCCCAGACTATGATATCTCGGTGCTCACGGATGAGCGTTCTATCGCTGAGTATTTTGAATCCGTCGTCAGGCTCTATAATCATCCCAAGGACGTGAGCAACTGGATGATGTCGGAGCTGCTCAGACTTCTGAAAGAGAGCCAGGCGACGGAGATCGCGCTCAAGCCGGAGCATTTTGCGCGCGTCTTGGAGATGGTCAGCTCCGGGCAGATTAACCGCACGGTCGCCAAAGACGTGATCGCCGAGTCGTTCAAGACGGGCAAAGCCCCGGACGAGATCGTGCGCGTGCGGGGATTATCACAGATTTCCGACGAGCAAGCCTTGGCAGAGATTGTAGCTAAAGTCCTCGCGGAGAACCCCAAGGCCGTAGCAGACTTCCAGTCGGGCAAAGAGGCGGCTATTGGCTTTTTGCAGGGGCAAGTGATGAAAGCGACGGGGGGAAAGGCCGATCCGAAGAAGGCCCGAGAACTGTTAATGGGAAAACTCAAAGAATTATAATCAGTTTCTTTTTTCGTTCAGTCTATACGCCGCGATCCCGAAGGCTACCGCCACGTTGAGCGATTCTTTCTGGCCGTGCATGGGGAGCGTGAGGATCGCGTCGGCGCGTTTTAACAGCGCGTGAGAAAGCCCGGTCACTTCGTTGCCCAGCACAAGCGCGATGGGAAACTTCGGGACAAAGACGCGATAGTCTATCGTGGGAAACTCGATATTGTTCTCTAACGCAACGATCTGGACGTTTTGGGCTTTGAGGCGTTCGAGCAGTCTCCACGTTTGGGCGACGTGCTCCCACGGGATGGTCTTTTCAGCTCCCAACGCGACTTTTTCGATCTCGTAGCGTGGCGGCGTGGGCGTGTAGCCGCACAGATAGAGTTTTGTGATCCCCGCCGCATCAGCAGTTCTAAAGATAGCCCCGCCGTTGAACGTGCTGCGAATGTTGTCGCAGATGACGTAGAAGTCTTGGGTGAACATTTGGATCACGGAAAGCACGGAATGCACACGGAAAACACGGAAAGACTTCCGTGCTTTCCGTGATTCTATTTTACACCAAGCTGATCTATAAGTATACTGAAGACGCGCATGATCGAGCTGGATGGACACTCTTTGACTCTTG
Organism: Candidatus Bipolaricaulota bacterium; assembly: GCA_025057405.1. Classification (GTDB taxonomy): domain Bacteria; phylum Bipolaricaulota; class Bipolaricaulia; order RBG-16-55-9; family DRXL01; genus SKYB132. The sequence continues at coordinate 9,216 of JANWXV010000017.1, forward strand.
AAGCTGCTGCGAAGATCGTCTTTGGCCACGAGAGAGTCTCTCTCGCGTCCAGCGCGCTGGAGCGCGTGCGGGCCGCTCGTGCTGTCATCGAGCAGATCGTCGCCAAAAACCAAAGAGTTTATGGGGTCAACACAGGCTTTGGGAAGCTCAGCACCGAGACGATCCCCAGCGAAAAGCTCTCGCTGCTCCAAGAGAATCTCCTCAAGAGTCACGCTGTCGGCGTTGGGGCCCCCCTTCCCGATGAGGTCGCCCGCGCGGCGTTGCTCTTTCGCTTGAATGCGCTCGTGCACGGGCGCTCCGGCGTGCGCGTTGAAGTGCTAGAATATCTCAAAGAGTTTCTCAATCGCTCGGTTGTTCCCATCCTCCCCTCGAAAGGCTCGGTCGGCTCCAGCGGAGATCTTGCGCCGCTAGCCCATCTGGCCCTGCTCTTGATCGGCGAGGGCCACGCCAAGATTAGCGAAGAGATTCTCTCTGGGAGCGAGTTGCTACGCGAGCTAGGACTAGAGCCGTTGCGCTTGGCCCCCAAAGAAGGGCTGGCGCTCATCAACGGGACGCAAGTCACGCTAGCGTTGGGATTTGTCGCGCTCGTGCGCGCTCAGAAGCTCTTGGCGCACGCGCAAGCGATCGGCGCGCTCGCGGTCGAAGCGGAGCGCCTCGTTCGTCTCGTAGAAATGGTAGTGCGACCCGACCTGGATCGGGCGGTCGCCGGCGTTGGTCACTTCGAGCGTCACTGTCGTTCTCCCCTCGTTG
>JANWXV010000180.1 GCA_025057405.1 Candidatus Bipolaricaulota bacterium
TGACGACAGTGCCCTCAGGGGCGCCGGATTCCGCAAGCCGCTTCAGATAATCATTGGTCGAGCCGAGACAATCAAAACGCTCAATGTAATAAATCATCGCTTGCGCATCAAGCCGATCTTGGCCTTGTACCCATTGACGTTTAGTTCTTTGCTGAACTCAACTCTCTCAAAGGAGCTGTTGCGTTGCAGCGTGACGGCGAGCGTCTCCGCTTGGACGTGGGGGGCGAACTTCTCAAGGGCTGCTTGCACGTCGGGGTCGGCTTCGTAGTACAGCTCGATGCGGTCTGAGACTTCAAAGCCCGCCTCCTTGCGGCACTCTTGCACCAATCGGATGAACTCGCGCACCAGACCCTCCTGGCGTAGCGCCTCGTCAATGCGCGTGTCCAACAGCACCCGAAGAGCACCCTCAATGCCCTCAACGTACCCCTCTCTGGGGAGAAGCACAACGCGAACATGCGTCTCGGCGAGCAGTTCGGTCTCTTGGCCGTCCACGCTCAGACGGAGCTTCTTCTGCGTCTTCAGCTCTTGAGCAAGCTGCACACGACGTTCGTGCTCGGCTTTGTTGAGCTGCTCTAACACTTGCATTACCTTGGGAGCAGAGCCGCGCAAGTCCTTTCCCAACGCAGATTTCTCATATTCTATCTTGGGCGTGTAGAACGCAAACGGCTGCGCCTCGTTCAGCCATTCAAGGCGTTTGACGTTTAGCTCTTGGGTAATAAGCTGCTGATACTCTGTGCTCAGCGCTTGAGCGTCGCCGAGTACGACCGCGCAAGATAACGGCTGGCGCACCTTGATCTGGGCCTTGTTGCGGGCTTGCAACCCCGCGGTGACTATTTGGCGGGCAACCGCCATTTGGTTCTCGATGGCTGGATCGCGCAGGCTCTCGTTGACGTGTGGCCACGCGCACAGATGGACGCTCTCCGGCATTCGCTCCGTCTTCAGATTCTGGTAGATCGCTTCGGCTAAGAACGGCACAAACGGAGCCATCAGTTTCACTAGCTCCAGCAAGACTTCGTAGAGCGTTGTGAACGCTGCGCGCTTGTCCGCCGTCCACTCGTTGCCCCAAAAGCGCGCCCGCGAGTTGCGCACGTACCAGTTGCTCAGGTCGTCGATGAACCCCTTGAGCGCATCGGCCGCGCCGACGATGTCGTAGTCATCCAAGCACTGCGTAGCGCTCTGGATCGTCGTCTGCAGGCGCGAGAGAATCCAACGATCGAGTAAGGCCCTCACCCCGGCTTCGCCCCCCCTCTCCCGTAGGTGACCTACGGGAGAGGGGTTGGGGGTGAGGGCCGGATTAAATCTATCAATCCCGGCGTAGAGCGCGAAGAAATTATAGACGTTCTTCAGCGTCTCCAGCGGCCCCTGAAAGTCCGCCACGGCTTGCAGCGACAGACGCTTGTCTTTCCACGGAGCGCTCGACGAATAAAAATACCAGCGCACCGCGTCGGCGCCAAATCTATTGATCATATCCCAAGGATCAATCACGTTCCCCAGACTTTTGCTCATCTTGCGGCCCTCAGCGTCCAAGCCCATCAAGTTCACCACGACGTGCTTGAAGGGGTGCGGGTACGGGTGATCTTCGTAGAGCAGCGTGCTCGTCACTAAGAGCGAGTAGAACCAGCCGCGCGTCTGATCTACCCCCTCGGCGATGAAGTCCGCGGGGAACTGCTGCTGAAAAAGCTCTTGGTTCTCGAAGGGATAATGCCATTGGGCGGTGTGCATCATCCCCGAATCAAACCAACAATCTATCACATACGGGACGCGGCGCATTGTGCCCCCGCAGGAGCACCTCAGCAAGACTTCATCAATCCAGGGCCGATGGAACTCGACCGCGCGGGCTTTCTCTTTCTCCAAAGCTAGATCAATAAGCTCTTGGCGGCTGCCGACGCAGTGCTCTTGTTGACACTGCTCGCAGACCCACAACGGCAGCGGCGTCCCCCAGTAGCGATCC
>JANWXV010000181.1 GCA_025057405.1 Candidatus Bipolaricaulota bacterium
AAGATCGCGCTGGCGCGCCGCCTCGCGCGCGAAGTTCAGCCCGTACAGCACCGTGCCCTTCTCAAAGAGCGGCGTGTTGGCGATATTCAGATATTTGGGTTCTTCGTCGCCCAGCGTCCGCCCGGCAAAGCCGATCATCTCTCCTGTCAGCGACCAGATGGGGAAGATCAGCCGATCGCGAAAACGATCATAAAGCTTCCCTTCAGCAGAGCGCAGCACCAACCCTACGGTGATCAGAGCTTCGACGTCTTTGGGAAAAGTCTTGAGGAGATCGTCCCAGCGGGGCAGGGCGTAGCCCAGCTTAAATTTTTCTATCGTCTCTTTGGTGAAGCCTCGCTGTTTGAGATAGTCTCGGACTTTGGCACCAGCGGGGCTGACCAAATTCGTCTGATAGAACGCAGCCACGCGCTCGTTGAGCGCTTTGAGCTTCTGCAACGGGGAGGCCGAGCGCGGCTTGAGGGGCACCCCAAGCTGCTGCGCCAGACGTTCTACGGCTTCCGAGAATTCGAGCTTCTCGATCTTCATCACGAACTGAAAGAGATCGCCGCCGGCGCCGCAGCCAAAACAGTGAAAGAGTTTTTTATCTGGGCTGACGGTGAAACTAGGAGTCTTATCGGCGTGAAACGGGCACGGCCCGATATAGTTCTTGCCCGATCTTTTCAGAGCCACATAGCGCGAGACGATTTCTAACATATCGGCGCGCTCGCGGATCTGCTCTAAAACATCGCGCTCGGCCATCGGGGACCTCCACCCTCACCCCCGTCCCTCTCCCTGCTAGGGAGAAGGGTCAGGGATGATATCTTGCAAGAACGGGTTCGTCCAACGTTCGATAGATAATTTCGTTACTGGCCCATGCCCAGAGTAAATCGTATAGTCTCCGGGAAGCTCTAAGATGCGCTGGAGCGAGCGGGCCATCGCGTGAGGATCGCTGCCGGGGAAGTCCGTCCGCCCGATGCTCCCAGCGAAGATCAGATCCCCAGTAAAGAGCACCCTTTCGCTCTCGACCTTGAAGACGACGCTCCCCGGCGAGTGCCCCGGCGTGTGCAAGACCTCAAAGATCGCCTCTCCAATCTCGATCCGGTCCCCTTCTTGCAGATAGCCATCGGGCCGAAGCTTCTCCCCCAGAAAGAAGCGAAAGATCGGCTCATCCTCACGATGAAAGAGCAGCTTCGCGCCGCAGCGCTCCCGCACGAACTCTACCCCCCCGATGTGATCGGGATGGCAGTGCGTGTTGAGAATATAGAGCACTTTGCGATCTCCAATCAAATCGAAAATCTCTGGACTCGGCTCGCCGGGGTCAATCACGACGCCGACGTCGTCAACCGTGACGATATAGCAATTCGATTGATACTCACTGAGCACGATGCTCTGGATGTTCATACATCCTCCAGCTCGATATTCTTGGGTGCTGCTCGCGCGACGGTCAACCCGTAAACCCTGTGAATGCCACCCTCCTTGAGCACCCGCGTGCACTCGGTAAGCGTCGCGGTACTGGTGCAGACGTCGTCAACTATGAGAATACTAGCGCACGGGGGAAATTTTGCAAGTCCGAAGGCCCCGCGGACGTTTTCACGGCGCGCTTCATAGGGGAGGCTCGCTTGGGGCTTGGTCTCTTTGACTTTTTGTAAAGCGCGCACGACGGAAATGCCCCAAAGCCTTCCCAGCCCACGAGCTAACAGCTCAGCTTGGTTGAAGCTGCGCTCGCGCTCTTTCTTGTAGTGCATCGGGACGAACGTGATCTGCTCAACCAGCGGACGCAAAGATTGGCCAGCGTGGTCGAGATAGCTCGTTAGGAGAGGCGCGGGCGCGCGCGCGCCCCCGGACTTGAATATCTTTATCAGCGCGCAGAGGACGTGGGCTTCATAGCGCGCTTCGTACCAGCCGCACGAGCGAATATGCTCGAAAGCGCGCTCGCTCCGAGCGC
>JANWXV010000182.1 GCA_025057405.1 Candidatus Bipolaricaulota bacterium
TGCTGCTCTTTGTGATTACTATTATGCTCGCGTTCAGTGGGTATATTCTGCCGTGGGATCAGTTGGGCTATTACGCCGCCAAGATCGCCAGCAACATCGCTGACGGCACGCCGTTTATCGGCGTCTATGTGAAGCAGATGCTCCTTGGCGGCGACGATCTCTGGCAACCGTCGCTCCTGCGATGGTACGTGATTCACGTCTATATTCTGCCGGCTCTGTTGGTCTTCTTGGTCGCGTTTCACTTCTGGAGGATTCGCAAAGACGACTACAGCAAGCCGTACTGGACCGAAGAAAGGAAGAGGCGCTAGATGGCCGTTTTGGGGTCGCTCAAGACATTTACAGGGGGGCACTACTTTGGGCTGTTTGAGGGGACGCCGCGCGGCAAGCGCTTGAGCCAAGCCCCGCTCCCCAAAAGAGCCACGATCTTTCTGCGCCAGGGCTTCAGCGCCGAAGTCGCGCCCCTCGTCCAAGTCGGTGAGCGCGTCAAGACCGGGCAGATCATCGGTAAGAACGACCCCAACCCCCAAAAGCCCTCTACCCCCGTCCACGCGACGATCTCCGGGAGAGTCACCAAGCTCGAGAAACAGCCTCATCCCCTCGATGGGCGCCCAACGCTCGCGGTGACCATCGAGTCCGACGGCCAAGACGAATGGCAACTCTTAGACCGCCCCACGCTCAACTACGAGCGCTTGAGTTCCGAAGAGCTGGGAAAGATGCTCTACGACGCGGGCGTCACCTCTGGGGGCCAAGCGGGCTTCCCTACGGCCTTTGCGACCGCCTACGGCACCCCAGAGAGGATGCGCTATCTGATTATTAACGCCATAGAAACAGAACCGTATGTGGAAGCGACCGATCAGCTCTTGTATGAAGAATTCGACAAATTCGTCAACGGTATTAAGATTTTGCGCCAAGCTCTGGGCAACGTCCAAGTCCACATCGGGCTGGGCTACAATAAGCCGAGAATCTACGAAGAGCTGATCACGCGCTTAGAATACTACGATTGGTGCACGATTCACCAATTGCTTCCCAAATACCCCCAAGGCGACGATGCCGTCTTGGTGCGCACGCTGCTCGATCTGCTCGTCCCTCAAGGGGGATATGCAACAGATATTCAGTGCGTCGTCCAAGACGTGCAACAGTGCGTAGCGGCGTATGAAGCTGTCATCGAGGGCAAGCCCTTCGTCGAGCGGGTGATCTCTGTGGCGGGGTCTGCGGTGAAAGAGCCGAAAAATCTCCGGGTGCGCATCGGCACGCCCATATCCAATCTGCTCGACAATAATCTCAGCGTTCCGAGGGCACGGATTATCTTGGGCAGCGTGCTGCGCGGGCGCGACCAGCAGAGCTTAGAGGTGCCCGTGCTCCAAGAGACACCCGCGGTGATTGCCCTCAAAGAAGCGCAAGCCGAGCTGATGCCGGTGGCCGGCCCCGGCTTCGACCGCGATTCGTTCACCGGAGCTTATGTCAGCCTGCCGTGGCTCAAGATCAAACGCGCCACTACGAGCCTCAACGGCAATGAGCGGGCTTGCGTGCGCTGCGGCTACTGTCTCGATGTCTGCCCGCAAAATCTCTTCCCGGCGATGCTGGGGGAGTATTGCGCGAACGATTTAGTCAGCAACGCTGTAGAGATAGACTTAATGGCGTGTATCGAGTGTGGGCTTTGCGCGTATGTCTGCCCCAGCAAGATCCCGTTGTTAGAGCAGATTCGCAAGGGCAAGCGCCAAGCGCTAGAAGAGGTGTCCGCGTGATGGGATTTCAAGAGAGAGTCTATGAGTTTTTCGAGCGCGTCCATCATCAGTTAAAAGAGCAGAAGCGCGAGGGGGTGGCTATCGTATGGGAGGGCCTCAAGGACGCGATCTTCGGCGGCAGCGACAAGGCCGCTCGTCAGGCCCCCTATATTCGCGATGCG
>JANWXV010000183.1 GCA_025057405.1 Candidatus Bipolaricaulota bacterium
GGGGCGTGCAACATCGCCACGTGCAGCACATGGCTTTCTATCCATTCACCGCAATAGATGAGCCGACGCAGCGCTCGCAGCTGCCCGTCTACAGCAACGCCGCAGGCGTCCTCCATCGCGTGACACGCACTCATCTGATACGCAATCGGGCAGATTCCGCAGATGCGCGCGGTAATATCTGGAGCTTCGGTGAAGCTTCTCCCGCGCAAGAACGCTTCAAAGAAGCGCGGCGGCTCGAAGATCTTCAACTTCACATCTGTAACTGTATTGCCCTTGACCTTGACGTAGAGTGCGCCCTCGCCCTCGACGCGCGCCAGATAGTCCACTCTGATCGTTCTATCTTTGCTCATAGCGCTCACTCTCTTTTCGGAACGGCTCGGCGTAGGCGTTGAAACCCCGGAACGCCCGAACCAAGTCGTGATCGTTGACGCCGAGCTTGCGCCACCACGCGCTCAGCGATACTGTATTGGGAGTCTCTTTCGGGCCGAAGCACCCGTAGCAGCCGCGATGGTACGCCGGACAGATCGCGCCACAGCCCGCCTGCGTCACCGGCCCCAAGCACGGCGTCCCGCGCGCCACCATCACGCACGGCGTCCCGCGCCGCTTGCACTCCACACAAACGCTGTACGACGGCACGTTCGGCTTGCGCCGGTTCAGAAACGCATTGATCACTTCGATCAATTGATATTTGTTGATGGGGCAACCGCGCAGCTCGAAATCTACTTTGACGTGATCGGCAATGGGCGTTGATTTGTCGAGCGTGTTGATATATTCGGGCTTGGCATAGACAATGGAGATAAACTCTTGGACGTCTTTGAAGTTGCGCAGGGCTTGGATGCCCCCGGCGGTCGCACACGCTCCGATCGTAATTAAGAATTTGGAGACGCGGCGCACTTCTTGGATCCGCTCGGCGTCGTGCGAGGTCGTGATTGAGCCTTCGACCAGAGAGATATCATACGGCCCTTGGACGACCGCGCGCGACGCTTCAAGAAAGTACGCGATCTCGACAGCCCCCACGACGGCGAGTAGCTCATCTTCGCAGTCCAAGAGACTGAGCTGACAACCGTCGCACGACGCAAACTTCCAGACAGCGACCTTGGGCTTCTTCGCTTTAGGCATCTCAGACCTCTCGCTTTCCAAAGAGTTCTTTCACTCTATCGAATCGAAAGACCGGGCCGTCTTTGCAGACAAAGTTCGGGCCATACTGACAATGCCCGCAGAACCCGATCGCGCACTTCATGTTGCGCTCCATCGAGATATAGATCTGCTCATCGCGCAGCTCGCGCTTTTGTAGCTCTAACATGGTGAAGCGCATCATCACTTCTGGGCCGCAGACGAGCGCCGTCGTATGGAACGGGTCGAAGCTCGCTTTGGGGATGAGCGTGGTGACCACGCCCACGTTGCCGCGCCACTCGTCGGGTTTGGCGGCATCTACGGTGACCTCGACTTGGATGTCAAAGCGTCCGCGCCACTCCGCAAGCTCTTTCTTGTAGAGCATATCTTGGGGCGTGCGCGCGCCGTAGAGCAGCGCGATGCGCCCGTATTCGCTGCGATGGTTTAATAAGTGATAGATCGCCGGGCGCAGCGGCGCTAAGCCCACGCCCCCAGCGACAATGACGACGTCATGTTCGACGGCTTCTGTCAGGGGCCAGCCGCTCCCGAAGGGGCCGCGCACGCCTACAACCTCGCCGCGCTTGAGCGCACAGATCGCTTTCGTCACAGCTCCCACAGCGCGCACGGTGTGTACCAAGACTTCGGGCTGTGCGGGGTCTCCACTGATCGAGATGGGCACTTCGCCTACGCCGAAGAGATAGAGCATGTTGAACTGGCCCGGTGCAAAGGCCCTCACCCCCGACCCCTCTCCCGTCTGGACGGGAGAGGGGTGGCCGAAGGCCGAGGTGAGG
>JANWXV010000184.1 GCA_025057405.1 Candidatus Bipolaricaulota bacterium
ATCACAAGATCGTCGTGCGCCGCGCCCGTGCCAACGAGAAGATCCGCACGCTTGACGGAGTGGAGCGTGCGCTTTTAGAGAGCGATCTCGTCATTGCCGACACGAAGAAGCCGGTCGCGTTGGCGGGGGTCATGGGCGGAGCTGAGAGCGAAGTCTCTCCAGAGACAAAGACCGTCTTATTGGAGTCGGCCTATTTCGATCCCATCACGATTCGCCGCACGGCGAAGCGTTTGGGGGTGCGCACCGAGGCGAGCCGGCGCTTCGAGCGCGACATGGACCCCGAGATGACCCTTAAGGCGTTGGATCGCGTGGGAGCGCTCTTGCAAGCCCAAGGGAGCTGTGCTATCGCTCCCGGCGTGCTGGATCTCTATCCCAAGCGCTTCCCCAAGCGCGTGGCCCCGTTGCGCCTAAGCCGTGTAGAGAAGATTTTGGGGACGAGCATTCCCGAAGAGACAGCCGAGCGTATCTTGACACAGCTCGAATTCAGCGTGGAGCGCGAAGGCCCCGATCGCTGGCGCGTGGAGATCCCCAGTTTTCGCCGCGAGGTCGAGCGCGAGATAGACTTGATCGAAGAGATCGGGCGCATCTACGGGTATGATAAAATTCCCCCGCAGCGGCCGGCCTTCCCGTTGGTGGCGGGCCGCCGCGAGCGCGTCGAAGAACTCAAAGACCGAATCCGAAGGATTCTCACGGGTCTGGGCTTGAGCGAGGCCGTCAACTTCGGGCTGATCTCCGCAGAAGACGTCAAGACCCTTGGCCCGCGCTACTCGTATCTGTCTATTCGCAACCCCATGAGCGACGAGGCCGTCGCGTTACGTCCTAGTCTCTGGCCCAATCTGTTGAGAAGCGTTCAGCACAACGCTTATCAACAAGTAGATGGCGTGCGGCTCTTCGAGCTGGGCAAGGTCTTCACTCGCGAGCGGGGCGCCTGTCGAGAGCGCCTGATGTTGGGGATCGCGCTGGCGGGGCGCGCGCTCGTCCCGCTGAAGGGCAAAGAGCAGATTTATGACTTCTACGATCTGAAGGGGATCATAGAGACGCTGCTGTTCGAGCTAGGGTTTCGCAACTTCTCGTTTGAGCCGAGCACCGAAGCGCTGCTCCATCCGACTCGACAAGCAGTTCTTAAAGCTAAAGACGATACGCTGGGATTGTTGGGCGAGCTGCATCCCAGCGTAGCGCAGCGGTATGATCTTCCTTGGCGGGTCTATCTCTTTGAGTTGAACCTGGAAGAGATCTCTCAGAGACTGCAGACGCTGACGTTGCCGATCTGGTCGGAGATCCAGCAGCGAGTCACTCCCAAGTATCCGGCGTCGCGGCGGGATCTGTCGCTCCTGGTGCCGGAGGGCGTGCCCGAAGCGAGCGTGCGTCGGATTTTGGAGGGCGAGCGTCGGGTCGAGCGCGTCTTTCTCTATGACTTATATCGCGGGAGTCAGATCCCCCAAGGGATGAAGAGCTTGACGTACGAAATCACGTTTAGAGATTGGACCAAGACGCTCAGCGACGACGAAGTCAACGAGATGGTGGCGCGGATGGAGGCGCGCTTGAGGGACGAGCTGGGCGTGCAGATCAGAAAGACGTGAATATGCTCATCACCCGCACGATTTCTGAGACGCGAGCGGCTATCGCACAAGCGCGGGCTCAGGGCAAGCGCATCGGGTTCGTGCCCACGATGGGGTATCTGCACGAGGGGCATCTCAAGCTCATTGACATTGCTAAAGAGCACAGCGATTTCGTCGTCGTGAGCATCTTCGTCAATCCCACGCAGTTTGGCCCCAAAGAAGACTTCGCGGCGTACCCTAGAGACTTCGAACGCGACCGAAGGCTTTGCGAAGGGCGTGGAGCCGATCTGATCTTCGCCCCCGAAGTCTCCGAGATGTACCCGGAGCGATCT
>JANWXV010000185.1 GCA_025057405.1 Candidatus Bipolaricaulota bacterium
GCGCGCGCGTGCTCGCGACGATCGCCTTGAGGCCGCGCTTGCTGATCTCCTCGCCGTAGAGCGACTTCCACTCCTTCACGATAATAATCACCGAGGGTTTTCCGTAGCAGCGGCGCGGGTCAATCCCCAAGTCCCCCGGCCCGCGCGTCACCACGGGACGAATATACGCGCTGCGCAATTTATTCACTCTCAAAGTTTCTAAAATCGCTTGGGCCATCTCGCTCTTTGCGAGGGGTATGTCGAGCGCGATTGCCTTGGCGCTGTCGTACAGACGATCCAAGTGCCGGTCGAGCTTGAAGACATAGCCGTCGTACGCGCGAATTCCCTCAAAGACGCCGTCGCCGTAGAGCAGGCCGTGATCGAAGACGCTCACTTTGGCTTCTTCTTCGGGGACGAACTGGCCATTGAGATAGACTTTCATGGCTCGCCTCCTTCTCGGCTTTCACTCTAAAGCACGCGCGGGAAAAAATCAACTTGGCGGGTTTTCTAAAATTCTGTATGATGCTGTGAATCACGAAAGGCCCGGAAGAATCACGGATTACACGGAAACGTCTTCTCTTCCGTGATCTCCGCGCCCCCTTTGCGCTTTCCGTGATTCCAAGACGGATCACCGAAGGAGGACGGCAGTATGCGCCACAAGGACTTGATCTCGTTCGAGCACTATTCTGCCCAAGACCTGTGGGAAATTTTAGAGACGGCTCTGCAGCTCAAGCGCGAGCTGCGCGCGGGGATCGCGCACCGAATGCTGGAGGGCAAGACGCTGGCGATGATCTTTCAGAAGCCCTCACTGAGAACGCGCGTCTCGTTTGAAGTCGGCATGACGCAATTAGGGGGGCACGCGATCTATCTCAGCCCCGACGATATTAAGCTCGGCCAGCGCGAGACGACCGAAGACATCGCCAAGGTCTTGTCGCGCTATTGCGACGCAATCATGGCGCGGGTCTTCGGCCACGAGATCGTCGAAGAGCTAGCGAGATACGCCGACGTGCCGGTCATCAATGGGCTTTCGGATCTGCTGCACCCGTGTCAAATCTTGGGCGACTTATTGACGGTCTATGAGAAGAAGCGCAGAATTGAAAATTTGAAGCTGGCGTGGATCGGCGATGGGAACAACGTCTGTAACTCTTGGTTGGAGGCGGGGCCGAAGCTGGGGATGGAGGTCGTCGTCGTGTGCCCCGTGGGCTTTGAGCCGAACGCGAAGATTCTCGGACAAGCGCGGCGCTTGGGCAAGGTCGAGATCGTGCACGATCCCAAAATCGCAGCTAAGAACGCTGATATTCTCTACACCGACGTGTGGACAAGCATGGGACAAGAGCGCGAAGCCGAAGAGCGTCGCAAGCGATTTAGAGATTTTCAGATCAATCGGGAACTCTTAAAGCTCGCCAAGCCCGATGCGATCGTCATGCACTGCCTGCCGGCGCACTACGACGAAGAGATCACGCACGATGTCGCTCATGGGCCGCAGAGCGCGATCTTTGATGAAGCTGAAAATAGACTGCACGCGCAAAAAGCTGTGCTAGCGCTCTTGATGCGATGAGAGTATCATCATGGTCGGGAGATGAGAGTTATGAGCATGGTTGCATCTCTGCGCTATCGGGTGGTCATCTATCCGGCGGCTGAAGGCGGTTTCTGGGCGGAGGTTCCCTCCCTGCCCGGTTGCTTTGCCGAAGGCGAAACGTATGAAGAAGTCTTGCAGAACGTGCTCGATGCGATGGAGTTGGTCATTGAGCATTTGAAAGAGACCGGCCAACCCATTCCAGAGCCAGACTATGCCGCCGCGCTCCCCTGAAGTGCAGCGAGCTTTGGTGTATCTGAAGAAGAGTTCAAGAAATATCTATGAAGCCCGCAAACGCCGATGCGTCCGA